>NZ_JBLVXX010000158.1:0-550 GCF_048283985.1 Enterobacter cloacae complex sp. 6730903
GATGTACCAGCGCTACATGAGTGGGTTCGCTGATGTAATGAACGGGACATCTGATGTCACCATCACTATCAACGGCACTGCCGTTACCGTGCCGGGTCAAAAATCGCTGGCGAAGAAAGGGGATAACAGCGACATTACCAGCCTTTCCGGGCTAACTACAGCGCTAAGTATTTCACAGGGGGGGACTGGTGATAAGACTGCCGCTGGAGCGCGTACAAAACTCGGTCTGGGAAATGCGGCAACTAAAAATACTGGTGAAGGGGATAATGATGTACTGGCCACCGGGTCATTTGGTGTCGGTTCAAAAAATCTTCCCGTAATTTCAGATATCTGGGATAAAAGCCAGGGAACCCGTTTTTGTAACGTTACTCCCGCAACTTCTGGTGGTCCTGGAATGTATGGTTCTGGTATACGGTTATCAGACCGTAATATTGGGAGTGGAAGCACTCCGGCAGCGCAACAATCATTTGCTGCGCTGATTCTTAGCGGGAAAATTATTCAGTTCATGAGTATGTCGGATGGCAATGATTCTGGCTGGATGCAGATTTAC
>NZ_JBLVXX010000159.1:0-535 GCF_048283985.1 Enterobacter cloacae complex sp. 6730903
GACAGCCGAAGCAATTATCGGCAATGCTCTGGCTATTGCTGATGTTGTTGTGCGGCAGACTGCGCAGCAGGGCGCAAACTCTGCGACATTCGAACAGCTCCGGGAAGTGATCGCTACTGAGACGGAAGCGCGCGTCACGGATGTTACTCGTCTAGAGGCGAAAACTGCCCAGAATGAAGCGGGTATTACTGATGTTCGCCAGGCGTTAGCAACGGAAACTGAAGCTCGCGCTTCTGCGGTAAGTCAATTGACGGCTGCCACTCAGGCCGCATCTGACAAAGCTGATTCAGCAGCTGCTGTAGGTGCTCAGAATACAGCATCAATCACTGACCTTAGCCAGGTTGTCACGGACCTCGATTCCTCAATGGCATCACGTCTGGAAGAACTGGGTGCACAAACTGATAAGGCCAGCGGCGGTATTCAGAACAATGCTATCGCGCTGATCACCAGCACGCTCGCGCAGGTTAACCAGCGTAACCTTCTGAGCGTGCAATATGGCGATAACAAAGCCGGTATTGAGCGGGTCGATAATGTA
>NZ_JBLVXX010000160.1:0-535 GCF_048283985.1 Enterobacter cloacae complex sp. 6730903
GCGTGACACCGATGACAGCACCAGCCAGATGCTGCAGAACAAAACGCAGGTGCAAGCGATTACTGAGGTGATCGATGCTCGCCTGCGATATCCACACACAGCGCTGTTGTACGTGTCCTTTAACGCAAAGTCATTCAACAACATCCCTAAGATTTCCTGCATGCCGAAGGGGCGCATCATCCGAATCCCTTCGAACTATGATCCAGTAGCGCGGACTTATAGCGGAACATGGGACGGCACGTTTAAATGGGGCTGGACGAATAACCCGGCGTGGATTTGGTTCGATGTTCTGACTGAGCCGCGCTTCGGTCTTGGGCGCCGCGTGACGCCAGAAATGCTAGATAAGTGGGAACTCTATCGCATCGCCCAGCGCTGCGACCAGAAGGTACCCGACGGGAAAGGCGGAAGCGGTACCGAGCCACGCTTCATGTTTGACGTTTACATCCAGTCCCAGGCTGATGCCTGGCAGGTGATTAAAGATATTGCCGCGGGCTTCAACGGAATGACTTTCTGGGGCAACAACATGTTCAATGTT
>NZ_JBLVXX010000161.1:0-535 GCF_048283985.1 Enterobacter cloacae complex sp. 6730903
AACATTGAACATGTTGTTGCCCCAGAAAGTCATTCCGTTGAAGCCCGCGGCAATATCTTTAATCACCTGCCAGGCATCAGCCTGGGACTGGATGTAAACATCAAACATGAAGCGTGGCTCGGTACCGCTTCCGCCTTTCCCGTCGGGTACCTTCTGGTCGCAGCGCTGGGCGATGCGATAGAGCTCCCACTTATCGAGCATTTCTGGCGTCACGCGGCGCCCAAGGCCGAAGCGCGGCTCAGTCAGAACATCGAACCAAATCCACGCCGGGTTATTCGTCCAGCCCCATTTAAACGTCCCGTCCCATGTTCCGCTATAAGTCCGCGCTATTGGATCATAGTTCGAAGGGATTCGGATGATGCGACCCTTCGGCATGCAGGAAATCTTAGGGATGTTGTTGAATGACTTTGCGTTAAAGGACACATACAGCAGCGCGGTGTGTGGATATCGCAGGCGAGCATCGATCACCTCAGTAATCGCTTGCACCTGCGTTTTGTTCTGCAGCATCTGGCTGGTGCTGTCATCGGTGTCACGC
>NZ_JBLVXX010000162.1:0-511 GCF_048283985.1 Enterobacter cloacae complex sp. 6730903
CGTATGTCTCGTGGGCTCGGAGATGTGTATAAGAGACAGCAACTACAGTGGCTGTCGGATCGTTCACTGTACCAGTAAGTGCTGGTGTGCTGTCATTCGTCAACACGTCATCCAGCGCAACCACAGGTGCTGTGATGTCTGCTGAAACTGTGCCTGTACCTGGCAATGAAGTGTTGCCTGCAGGGTCAGTTGCTGTTGCAGTCACTGTATCGCCATCCACCAGGTTACCTGGGTTTGGTACTGACCAGCTACCATCTGTGCCTGCTACCACTGTTGCAGTTGTGCCATCAGGATAAGTCACAGTCACGGTTGAACCAGGCTCTGCCTGACCGCTCACTGGGTCTGTTGCATTGATCGGATCAAGCACCGGTGCATTTGGTGCAACCGTATCAATGGTCACCACTGCAGTATCGTTACCTACGTTACCTGCTGCATCTGTTGCAGTCACGGTAATGGTGTGTGGCTGTCTCTTATACACATCTGACGCTGCCGACGACTAACCTCGGGTGTA
>NZ_JBLVXX010000163.1:0-498 GCF_048283985.1 Enterobacter cloacae complex sp. 6730903
GATGTTTCACTTCTGATTGCGAAAATTTGAGAGACTCGAACACACATGAGCTGTGTGTCGTTTCAATTTTCAGCTTGATCCAGATTTTTAAAGAGCAAAACTTCGCAGTGCACCTTTTCAGGTTCACTCTGAAGTTTTCTTGTGTTCGCAGTAAAAGATGGTGGAGCTATGCGGGATCGAACCGCAGACCTCCTGCGTGCAAGGCAGGCGCTCTCCCAGCTGAGCTATAGCCCCATCGTATAAACAACCTCTTCAAATTTGCTTCGCAAATTTGGTAGGCCTGAGTGGACTTGAACCACCGACCTCACCCTTATCAGGGGTGCGCTCTAACCACCTGAGCTACAAGCCTGTAGAGGTTTTTTACTGCTGTTTTTCATCAGACAATCTGTGTGAGCACTGCAAAGGCAGGTTCTTTAAGGTAAGGAGGTGATCCAACCGCAGGTTCCCCTACGGTTACCTTGTTACGACTTCACCCCAGTCATGAATCACAAAGTGGTA
>NZ_JBLVXX010000164.1:0-494 GCF_048283985.1 Enterobacter cloacae complex sp. 6730903
CAATTCGAAGCTGGACTAATTAAGCAGCAGGATTTCGAAAACCAGAAAACAGCAATCATTCAAGCTGCTCAGGACCAACGCAATCAGATTGCTGCCGAATATGCTCAGAATGCTCAGGATATTGAAGATAAATATCAGCAAGATCGTTTGAACACCCAAATTGCATTTGGTGGCCAAATGATGGGTTCTCTTACATCTATGTTTGGTTCAATGTTTGGAGAGCAATCTAAAGCTTACAAAATCATGTTCGCTGCAGATAAAGCTTATGCGATTGCAGCTGCTGGTATTGCGATTCAGCAAAATATTGCAGCAGCTTCAAAAGCTGGTTTTCCTCTTAACTTACCGTTGATTGCTGGGGCAGTTGCTCAAGGGGCTAGCATTATTGCAAACATCCGGGCAATCAAAGATCAAGGCTTTGCTGAAGGTGGTTACACGGGTCGAGGTGGGAAATATGAAGTTGCTGGAGCTGTGCACAAAGGCGAGATTGTATGGTC
>NZ_JBLVXX010000165.1:0-476 GCF_048283985.1 Enterobacter cloacae complex sp. 6730903
GAAGGACGTTCACTTTTCAGCAATGAACGGACCAGCACTGAAACCTGTACTTTGCCCAGCTTCAGGGAGCCAGCGGTCCGGATCATTTCGTCCCACTGAAGGACTATTTTTCGGGGATCTGATTGCCCTCTGGCAATATCATTCAGCACGCCATAGTCGGCATCATGGTCCATTCGCCAGAAAACCGAAGCACCGGCATCAGCCAGGCGTGGAGAAAACTGGTATCCCAGCAGCCAGAAAAGGCCAAAGACAAGTTCGCTGGCACCTGCTGTATCGGTCATAATTTCGGTTGGATTCAGCCCGGTCTCCTGTTCCAGAAGACCTTCCAGCACAAAGATAGAGTCCCTCAGCGTCCCCGGTATAACGATGCCATGAAAGGGGTCGGTTCCGGCTGAGGGCGAAATGACACCCTAAGCTTTCGGTTCCTTGGGCCAAAGATATTCGCCAGTCAGTAGAATGTGCGCCCAGCCCAATGG
>NZ_JBLVXX010000166.1:0-476 GCF_048283985.1 Enterobacter cloacae complex sp. 6730903
AACCGTGACTGTGACTTATCCTGATGGCACCACTGCAACAGTGGTAGCAGGCACAGATGGTAGCTGGTCAGTACCAAACCCAGGTAACCTGGTAGATGGTGATACAGTAACTGCAACAGCAACTGACCCTGCAGGCAATACATCATTGCCAGGTACAGGCACAGTCTCTGCAGACATCACAGCACCTGTGGTTGCGCTGGATGACGTGTTGACCAATGACAGCACACCAGCACTTACGGGTACAGTGAACGATCCGACAGCCACTGTAGTGGTGAATGTAGATGGCACTGACTATCCGGCAGTGAACAATGGCGACGGCACCTGGACGCTTGCAGACAATACACTTCCAGTGTTGGCAGACGGTCCACACACCATTACCGTGACTGCAACAGATGCAGCAGGCAATGCAGGTACAGATACAGCAGTGGTGAAGAATGATACCACAGCACCAAATGCACCGGTACATGATCCGATCA
>NZ_JBLVXX010000167.1:0-446 GCF_048283985.1 Enterobacter cloacae complex sp. 6730903
CTCTCTAATGTTTTCTTTATCGTATCTCCGTTAACTTTATAATGTTACGTAATGAGAGTTTTTCTAATATTATTTATATCTCTTTCATTAAGAATGAAAACACGTGATCGTTCATTAGGTAATGCTCTGTTTTTTTTGGAATTCCCAAGTTTAATTTCATGTTTGATTCTACTTTTCCCAGCGGCGCCACAGTTCGAGAATGCGGGTAGCAATGCATAAATATCCTGCCCATGTCGCCAATACAACGCCAGAAGCGTTCTGATAGTATATTGTGATATTTTTTTATTTCTTGAGTAATCCATTAAAAGGTGCGACTTTTTATGTAATGCATAGTCGAACAGAAACATTCTGTCATCTACAAGATCTTTAATGATATTGTAATTTTCATCTCGCCTTCCTCTGTCTTTATCTGTTAATTCTTTCTCATCTACTAACATATATGAAGG
>NZ_JBLVXX010000016.1:0-31061 GCF_048283985.1 Enterobacter cloacae complex sp. 6730903
TCTTAGCGGGAAAATTATTCAGTTCATGAGTATGTCGGATGGCAATGATTCTGGCTGGATGCAGATTTACCACACCGGAAATACGACCCGTGCATCTGATGGCACGCTGAAGGCCGCCTCCCCGATTGTACGGTTGTTCGGTGATGGTTCGTGTCAGCTTAACGATGAATCTGAAGGATACACCGTAACCCGTCAGGCTATCGGTGAGTATCTGATTGAAGGATGCATGGGTATGAATTCAGATGCTGCATGGGGTGGGATAGATGGCGGGTTTGATATACCTAAAGATCGCAATGGGCAAGCCCTTGTCTGGCTGGATTATGAGGTAAATGCAGACGGATCGGTGCTGGTAAAAACATTCCACCGGGAATACCCTACAGCGCCGTCATTTGCGAGGAACGTATTGAAGGGTGTGGCGGATGGCGAACCGGTCGATATTCCCGCCGACCAGTTCGTAAGTGTTCGCGTGGAAATGCCCGTGGACAGCCTCTGGAACCAGCGACGCAAAGATGCATTTACAGTGTCGACGCAAGAGCAAAATCCCCGTTTGGACAGTAATCTGCACACCAACGAAAATTGATAGCCAATATCTGCATTGACCGATAGCCCTGTCAATATGATACTGTGTTTATGTACAGTATTTTTGTGAGGTAATGATGCCACGCACAGCAGACATAAATGCCGCATTTATAGCGGCTATTGAGCTTAACCCAAAAGGTTATCGCTATCTGAGGACAGATAGCTTCATTCAGAAGTTGAGGGGCTTTAACTGGCATTTTACCAGGGTCGATGCAAATTCGTGGATAGAGCGGAACCAGCCTGGCTTCGCTGACAAGACGACAGACGGCAGCGACAACCGTTATTGGATTCTGCGCAACATGGGGAGAGTTCTATAATGGGCTTTCCTTCTCCAGCAACAGACTACGTAGAGCGCCGACTAACTCCAGCAATTCTGTGCAACATGGGTGCTGATAGCAGGGTGCTTGAAACGGATGTGGGGTTTGCGGTTATTGAACCTTTATCGAAGAGAACACATGGAGATGTGTTATTGATTCTGTGCGATGGGCACACACAATTTGCCAAGCTGATGGGTCGGTCGCTCATAACAGACGATGGGGAAGCGATCGAAGGTTCTGCTCTGGAAGAGGTTGAGGTTTTGGGTAGAGTAACGTTCTTCATCAATCGTGCATTAGATGATGATTGCCCTGCAATATAGATAATGTTCCCCATACGTCACTGAAAAATAACCAGCCATAAGCGGCTGGTTTTTTTGTGTAGTTTTGGTCGGCACGATAGGATTTTTCCTCTATCGCATGATGGCCATCCTAAAGCTCAAAGGAAGTTTTGCGTAATCACTTCTTCAAAATCGCATTCCCCAAAATAAAATCTAAGCGAATGAAAAATATAGTGAAAATTAAGGATGGAAATCCAATAAAATCAGCCAGAAAAACATAGTTAACTGGCTGATTACTAACATTTAATTGGATGTTGTAGAACTCTGCTTCTGGAACAGTTCCCGGAAGACCGGATAGATGTCATCCTGGTCACGAATGTGCTGCATCGCAAAGTTATCGAACATCGCTTGCAGATGCTCATACTCACGCCACAGCGTCTGGTGGGCGCGACGGGTAATTTCAATGTAGCTGTAGTAACGCACCACCGGCAGGATCTTCTTCGCCAGAATTTCATGACACAGCGGCGAGTCATCCGCCCAGTTATCGCCATCCGATGCCTGCGCGGCGTAGATGTTCCACTGCGCCGGATCGTAGCGCTCCTTCACCACCTCATCCATCAGCTTCAGGGCGCTCGACACGATGGTGCCGCCGGTCTCCTGCGAGTAGAAGAACTCATGTTCATCCACCTCTTTCGCCTGAGTGTGATGGCGGATGTAGACTACCTCCACGTTCTTATACGTTCTGCTCAGGAACAGATAGAGCAGAATATAAAAACGCTTAGCCATATCCTTGGTGGCCTGATCCATTGAACCTGATACGTCCATCAGGCAGAACATCACCGCCTGACTGGAAGGCTCCGGCCGTTTTTCGTAGTTCTTGTAGCGCAGGTCGAACGTGTCGATAAAAGGCACCCGGTCGATCTTCGCCCGCAGTTCGGCGATCTCTTTTCGCAGGCGCTCCTCTTCCAGCAGTTGCGCGGGTTCCGTGTTTTCCACCACTTTCAGGCTGGTTTCCAGCTCGCGCAGTTCGCGCCGTTTGCCTGCCGTCATCGCCGTGCGTCGCGCCAGCGAGTTTTGCAGTGAACGCACCACGCTGATGTTGGCGGGCACCCCGTTTGCGGTATAACCCGCGCGATGGGTTTTGTATTCGTTGAGTTGACGGTGCTGATTCTTTCTCAGATTCGGCAGGGCCAGATCCTCAAACAGCAGGTCGAGATATTCGTCTTTTGAAATCTGAAAGACGAACTCGTCCTGGCCTTCACCGTCCTGGCTGGCCTGTCCCTGACCGCTGCCAGAACCGCCGCCTCCGCCTTGGGGCCGCTCGATTCTGTCATTCTGGACGAAGTGGTCATTACCTGGGTGCACGCGATGGCGAAGGCCGCCACGCCCCTGATGAAACATCGGTTCGCTGATGTCATCGTTAGGGATGGAGACGGATTCGCCGCTGTCGACGTCGGTCACCGAGCGTTTGTTGATGGCCTCGGAGATCGACTGTTTAATTTGCGCTTTATAACGGCGCAAGAAGCGCTGGCGATTCACCGTGCTCTTGTTTTTGCCGTTAAGACGCCGGTCAATAAACCAGGTCATATATCCCCCGTACTGCATTTGCCAACTTGCAGCGTCCGTAAGTGCCGGACATTTTGTTGGCCCGGTAAGCGCGTTACCGGGCACTTGTTTTAAGACGATTTACGCACGCGCAGATACCATTCACAGAGCAGGCGGACCTGTTTGCGGGTATAGCCTTTCTCCATCATACGGTCGACAAAATCGTCGTGCTTTTTCTGCTCGTCGGTTGAGGTTTTGGCGTTGAACGAGATGACCGGCAACAGCTCTTCCGTGTTAGAGAACATTTTCTTCTCTATAACCGTGCGCAGTTTTTCGTAGCTGGTCCAGTTCGGATTACGGCCGTTGTTATGCGCTCTGGCGCGCAGCACGAAGTTCACAATCTCGTTTCGGAAGTCTTTCGGGTTGCTGATCCCGGCTGGCTTCTCAATTTTTTCAAGCTCCGCGTTCAGGGATTCACGGTCAAACAGCTGGCCGGTATCCGGGTCGCGGTACTCCTGATCCTGGATCCAGAAGTCAGCGTAAGTGACGTACCGGTCGAAGATGTTCTGGCCATATTCGGAATAGGATTCCAGGTAGGCGGTCTGGATCTCTTTGCCAATGAACTCGGCGTATTTCGGGATCAGGTAGCCTTTCAGGAACTCCAGGTAGCGTTCAGCCTGCTCCTGTGGGAACTGTTCACGTTCAATTTGCTGTTCCAGCACGTAGAACAGATGAACCGGGTTGGCGGCCACTTCCGCGTGGTCGAAGTTAAAGACGCGGGAGAGGATCTTAAACGCGAAACGCGTCGACAGACCGTTCATCCCTTCGTCAACCCCGGCGTAATCGCGGTATTCCTGGTACGATTTCGCTTTCGGGTCGGTATCCTTCAGGCTTTCGCCGTCATACACGCGCATTTTTGAGTAGATGCTGGAGTTTTCCGGCTCTTTCAGGCGCGACAGGATCGAGAAGCGCGACAGTGTTTCCAGCGTTCCCGGTGCGCAAGGGGCATGAACCAGCTCACTGTGGTTGAGCAGTTTTTCGTAAATCTTGATCTCCTCGGAGATCCGCAGGCAATAAGGCACTTTGACGATGTACACACGGTCAAGGAACGCCTCATTGTTTTTGTTGTTACGGAAGGTCACCCATTCTGATTCGTTAGAGTGGGCGAGGATAATCCCGTTAAACGGCAGGGCGGAAATACCTTCCGTCCCGTTGTAGTTCCCCTCCTGGGTGGCGGTCAGCAGCGGATGCAGCACTTTGATCGGTGCTTTAAACATCTCGACAAATTCCATAATCCCCTGGTTGGCGCGGCACAGCGCACCGGAATAACCGTAGGCATCCGGGTCGTTTTGCGCGTGATGCTCCAGCTTACGGATATCGACTTTACCCACCAGCGCCGAGATATCCTGGTTGTTCTCGTCACCGGGTTCAGTTTTAGCGATGGCGATCTGCTCGAGGATAGACGGCCACACTTTCACGACGCGGAACTTGGTGATGTCCCCGCCAAACTCGTGCAGACGTTTTGCCGCCCACGGCGACATGATCGTACCGAGATAGCGATGCGGAATGCCAAACTCTTTTTCCAGAATTTGCGCATCCTCTTGCGGATTAAACAGGCACAGCGGATGGTCATTGACCGGGCTGCGCTCGCCGTTGGCGCTCAGCACATAGATCGGCACGCGCTGCATCAGCGCTTTCAGCCGTTCAGCCAGGGAGGATTTACCCCCACCGACAGGACCCAGCAGGTAAAGGATCTGTTTCTTCTCTTCCAGCCCCTGAGCGGCATGCTTCAGGTAGGAGACGATCTGCTCAATGGCATCTTCCATGCCATAGAACTCTTCAAACGCCGGGTATCGGGCGACCACCCGATTCGAAAAGAGACGGGAAAGCCGTGGCTCCAGGGCAGTATCAACCATGTTTGGCTCACCAATAGCCATCAATAGCCGTTCTGCCGCATTGGCATAGGCACTGCGATCTTGCCGACAAATGGTAAGAAACTCCTGCAGTGTGAACTCTTCGTCCTTGGCAGCTTCGTAGCGCTGGCGATAGTGATCGAATATATTCATGGCATGCCGTCCTTTCGTTTTTTAGCACAGGATAAGAGCCGTTCGTATGAGTAGTGGAGGCTCCCGGAAGAGAATTTTTCGCACCTCACTGCCAGAGCAGCAACCTGTGTGCCAGGTCGAAGTCTATGAACCGCAGGGTGTTCAGCAAAACCTCTTCTTAAATTAAAGCGTAGATGGCAATTGCAAAACTTGCATACGGATAAAATCTACTTTCAATGACATATCAATAACTCATCCAAAAATTTCCACTGCGGTTATAAGCGAAAAGCGGGTTTTTCATTTATCGGTCACATAAATGAAAGCGGTATGTCATCTGAAAAATGAAAAATAACGGGTTAATCAAACGGATTAGCGCGCAAAAAATTTTGGGATGTACGGGAATGGCGGTTACACTTCACCCGCTGATTATTTGACTACAGGAAAGAATGGATTGTGACCAAACTCAAACTTCTGGCATTGGGCATCCTTGCCGCTACCGCAGCGAGCACCGTACAGGCTGAGAGCCAGTGGACTGTTGGCGCGGGTGCTGGCGTGATTAACAGCCCGTACAAGCAGTATGACCGCGACGTTTATCCTGTCCCCGTTGTCACCTATGAAGGCGATAACTTCTGGTTCCGTGGGTTGGGCGGCGGCTACTATCTGTGGAACGATACGGCCGATAAGCTCTCCATCATGGCCTATTACGACCCAACGCACTTTAAACCAGGCGACAGCGACAGCAATGCGCTTCGTCAGCTGGACAAACGCAGAAGCTCACTGATGGCGGGGCTTTCTTACGTCCATAATACCGAGTATGGCTTCCTGCGCACTGCGCTGGCGGGCGATACCCTGGACAACAGCAACGGCTTCATCTGGGATCTGGCGTGGCTTTATCGCTATACCAACGGCGCAGTGACGCTGACGCCGGGTATCGGTGTGCAGTACAGCAGCGAGAATTACAACGACTACTACTATGGCGTGTCTAAAGCGGAGTCTCGCCGCAGTGGTCTGAAGAGCTACAGCGCGGATGATGGCTGGGACCCGTACCTGGAACTCACCGCCTCGTATAACTTCCTCGGTGACTGGAATGTGTACGGTACTGGCCGTTACATTCGTCTGAGCGATGAAGTGAAAGACAGCCCGATGGTCGACAAGTCCTGGTCTGGCATCTTCTCTGTGGGTGTGACCTACAAGTTCTGACCAGAACGTGATGCATTAAAACGGGGCGCTAGCGCCCCGTTTGTTTTTTATGATGCCTGAAAAAAATTAGCGCTTCACAATCTTGATCGTCTGGCCTAAGCGGGACGGTTTTTCTTCGCTGGTTTTCTGCGGCGCGGTCACGCACGCGGTTTCCACGCACACGAAGGTCTTGTAACCGTCATCCGGGATATCCGCCATGCTGACGGAAAGGGCAGGGCCCGGGTTCCAGCCCACCACGTTGCTGTGGTGGTGATGAACCACATCAATACCGCGGTTCAGCGCGCTGTCGTGGATGACGCTACAGGCTTCCGGGTGCAGGTATACGCGGTCGGTACGATCCGGGAAAGTCTGCACGCCGTCGTCCAGCTTGCCTTCTTTCGCGTTATCCACTTTGTCGATAAAGGTATCGCCAAGTCCGCTCACCTTAACGGCCTGAATGTCGCCTACGTTGAAATAGGTGTGCAGGGCGGACGTTGTTTCAAATTCGCCGTGCGCTTCCAGTTCAATCTCGCAGGTTTTACCCAGCTTGAAGCGGGCATACAGGGTGAACTCGTGTGGCCACAGGGCACGCGTTTCATCATTCGCCTGGAGCTCAAAGGTCAACACCGCGCCGTTATCATCTTCGTTGTGGGCTTTCAGCGTCCACTGCTGGTTACGGGCGAAACCGTGAGACGGTAATCCCTGCTGCGCTGACGGGCCAAACCATGGCCAGCAGATCGGTACGCCGCCGCGGATCGCCGCCCCTTTTTTGAACGAGGTGGCTTCGCTCAGCCACAGGCCTTCTTCTTCACCTTCTGGTTTCCAGGAGAGCAGGTGGGCGCCATTGAGCGCGAAGGACGCTTTAACGCGCGGATGATCAACGACGATGATATCGGCACCGTCAATCTGACGGCGGGAGAGCACAGGGGTAAGTTGTTCGACTACCGGAAGTGCAAAAATTTTATTAATCATTAAGCAATCCTCTGTCTAAAAACAATAAAAAAGGCGACCGAAGTCGCCTTTTAGGATCAAGCACTCATCTCAACTTATTTGGAGATGTGAGCGATCAGGTCCAGTACTTTGTTAGAGTAGCCAGTTTCGTTGTCGTACCAGGAAACCAGTTTCACGAAGTTGTCGTTCAGTGCGATACCTGCTTTAGCATCGAACACGGAAGTGCACACTTCGCCGTTGAAATCGGTAGATACAACGTCGTCTTCGGTGTAACCCAGAACGCCTTTCATTGGGCCTTCGGAAGCAGCTTTGATTG
Source organism: Enterobacter cloacae complex sp. 6730903 (assembly GCF_048283985.1). Lineage (NCBI taxonomy): Bacteria > Pseudomonadati > Pseudomonadota > Gammaproteobacteria > Enterobacterales > Enterobacteriaceae > Enterobacter > Enterobacter cloacae complex sp. 6730903. The sequence continues at coordinate 7,211 of NZ_JBLVXX010000016.1, forward strand.
CTTTCTTAATTTCTTCATAAGAAGCAGCTTTTTCCAGACGAACGGTCAGGTCAACAACGGATACGTTAGGAGTTGGAACGCGGAACGCCATACCAGTCAGTTTGCCATTCAGTTCTGGCAGTACTTTACCTACTGCTTTAGCAGCACCGGTAGAAGATGGGATGATGTTCTGAGCCGCGCCACGGCCGCCGCGCCAGTCTTTGTGAGACGGGCCATCAACGGTTTTCTGAGTAGCGGTGGTTGCGTGAACGGTAGTCATCAGACCTTCGATGATGCCGAAGTTGTCGTTGATAACTTTAGCCAGCGGTGCCAGGCAGTTGGTGGTGCAGGATGCGTTGGAAACGATGTCCTGGCCAGCGTAAGTTTCGAAGTTTGCACCGCGAACGAACATTGGGGTGTTGTCTTTGGAAGGACCAGTCAGAACAACTTTCTTCGCACCCGCAGTGATGTGTTTACGTGCAGTTTCGTCGGTCAGGAAGATACCGGTAGCTTCAGCTACAACGTCAACACCGATTTCGTTCCATTTCAGGTTAGCTGGGTCTTTCTCAGCAGTAACGCGGATGGTTTTGCCGTTAACAACCAGGTGGCCGTCTTTCACTTCAACGGTGCCGTCGAAACGACCGTGAGTTGAGTCGTACTTCAGCATGTACGCCATGTATTCAGCGTCCAGGAGATCGTTGATACCAACGATTTCGATGTCAGAACGTTTCTGAGCAGCACGGAAAACAATACGGCCGATACGGCCAAAACCGTTGATACCTACTTTGATAGTCATATATTCCACCAGCTATTTGTTAGTGAATAAAAGGTTGCCTGTAAAATTACAAAAACCTTACGCAGCGTCAAGCGGAATCGTGTCAATCATTGCGACAAATCAATCCTGTGACTAACGTTTGTGCGACTGACTCGCCTCACTTTCCCTTTGAGCTAGCAACCACATGGGGGCTGCGCCCGGAATTTTAAAGGCCTCGCAGGATTAAAATGTGAAATTGATCACAATTGCCTGACCGCCTTTTCGCGACACATAAGTTTAGAACAAAAGTGCACGCGCGGGTGTTAATGTTTTGTTAGAATCTGGGATAAAAGATGTCTGTTTCAACAGCGAGATGTAAGCATATGTCGAACCAACGTAACCCCGACGATTTGAAAAAAAACCTTACAGAGATGCAGTTTTACGTGACGCAAAATCACGGCACAGAACCGCCGTTTTCCGGGCGTTTGCTGCACAATAAACGGGAAGGCGTCTACCACTGCCTGGTGTGTGATGCACCGCTGTTTAACTCCCAGACGAAGTACGATTCTGGCTGCGGCTGGCCGAGCTTTTACGAGCCTGTCAGCGATGATGCGATCCACTACCTGACGGACACCTCGCACGGCATGGTGCGCACCGAAATTCGCTGCGGGAACTGCGACGCCCATCTCGGGCATGTTTTCCCGGATGGCCCGCAGCCGACGGGGGAGCGTTTCTGCGTAAATTCGGCTTCCATGAGCTTTACCGATGGTGAAAACGGCGACCAGACCAAGGGTTGAAAAAACGATTCAGCAAATTATTCCTTTAAAAGGGAGAGATCATGAATATTGATGACATGATTGCAGGTATGACCCCGGAGGTTTATCAGCGTCTGGTGACGGCCGTTGAGCTGGGAAAATGGCCGGACGGTGTGGCGCTCACACCTGAGCAAAAAGAGAACAGTTTGCAGCTGGTGATGCTGTGGCAGGCGCGTCACAATACCGACGCCCAGCACATGACCATCGACACTAACGGTCAGATGGTGATGAAAAGCAAGCGCGAGCTGAAAGAAGACTTCGGCATCACGCCGAAGCCAATTGCGACGATGAAAATGCAATAACGGTGCGGGTTGATGCCCTCACCCAACCCTCTCCCAAAGGGAGAGGGCTTGATTGTCTTACTACTGATGCGGGATCCCAAGCGACTCCGCCAGCTGTTTCGCGAGCTGGTTTTCGTCGTCAGCCCCATACTCCCAGAACATGGCGCCAGCCAGACCTTTCTCCTTGATGTAATCCGCTTTGATCGCCACGGAACGCGGGTTCTCATAGGAAATCGCAAACAGCGCCTTACCGTCGGCGGATTTCACCGACAGCCACGGCACTTTCGCCTGTTCGTCCCAGTGCTCGGTAAAGCGTTTCTGCGGATCGTTCAGCAGTTTGCGGACGATATCGTTGTATTTCACATAGGTATCTTTGGTCAGATCATAGCCAAGCGATTTAAACAGGCTCAGTTCCTGCGGTCCAAAGTAGGGCTGGGTGACAGGATTTTTTTGCGCATCCGGTTTCGTCCAGTCGATCCCTGGCTCTACGGCACGTTTCGGCACGCGCCCATAGAAACCAATTCCGAGGTTCATCTGCTGCGGCTTCAGCCCGGCGGCCAGATAGTTATTCACCACAAAATCGACGCTGTATTTATCGGCAGCGGCCACGGTCGGCCAGGCGCTGGAGTCATACAGATTCGCGTTAAAATACTGAGTACCGTACGCCATGTCGTAGGTCATCAGGTTGATGTAATCGAGCAGGGGGGCAATAGCTTTCACATCCACCCAGCTTTTCGGACTTTCCGCATTCGCGCCCACCGCAATCGTGACCAGCTTTTTCTTACCAAATGCGTCACGCATCTCTTTTAACAGCGCGGTGAAATTATCCCTGTCGGCAGGGGTGCTTTCGACAAGTCCCCACGCGCCGTTGACCGGATATTCCCAGTCCAGGTCGATCCCGTCCAGGCCGTATTTACTGACGATCTCCTGCGCGGAGCGAATAAATACCGCGCGACTCTCTTTGGTTGCCGCTGCGCCAGAAAAACCACGCGCGCCCCAGCCGCCAACGGAAAGCAGGACTTTCAGGTTCGGGTTTTGTTTACGAAGCTGAGGAAGTAACGCCAGATCGGATGCCACCTTAGGTGATAACCAGATTTGATGCAGTTTTGCCGGATCTTTCAGCGCGGCGTTGGTTTCGTCTTTCTCGTTGTTATAGACCAGACCAAACGAGTAGTTGAGGTGGGTGATCTGGCGGACGTCGAGTTTATTAATATCGCCACCCGGTCCGGCGGTAACATCGCCACCGCCATTGAAGTAGCCCACGGACATCAGGGGCGCGGCGGAAGCCAGTGACGCGCAAAGCAAGGGTAATGCTGCCAGCAAGGGCAAACGTTTCATATAAGTTCCTCTTTGACCAAATAAAAATAACCACGCCACAGAAAAGGCGTGGCGAAAAAACAGCCTGAAGAGAATAGCATCGCCGTTTCGCTTGTGATGCGAGGGAGTTCACTTTATGGGGATTGGGGAAGAAATGCCGGGTGGCGGCTGCGCCTTACCCGGCCTACTTTCTCTGGTTATATAGGCCGGGTAAGGCGAAGCCACCCGGCTAAAAAAGCTTACGCCTGCGTCTCCATCCAGTCAGCCAGCGTATACAGCGTTGCGCCTTCTGCGGCCATATCCATAAACGCCTGGGCGCTGTCCTGCGGCTGAATATTCACCCCGCGACAGCCGTCGGTGATGACATTCACGGTGTAGCCCAACTGGAGCGCATCCAGCACGGTGAACTTCACGCAGTAATCCGTCGCCAGGCCCAGCACAATCAGCTCGGTGATCTCATGGTGGCGCAACCACGCGTCCAGCGCCGTCTTCTGACGATGGCCGTTATCAAAGAACGCGCTGTAGCTGTCGATGGTTGGGTTTTCACCTTTGTGGAACACCGCGTCGATGGCCTTCTGGTTCAGCAGCGGGTGCAGCTCAGCGCCTTCCGTCTGCTCTACGCAGTGATCGGGCCAGAAGGTTTGCGCCAGCCCGTCCAGTTCGCCCTGACTGTAAGGCTCAACGTTGTGCTGGCTGGCAAAGCTGCCGTGGTTTGCCGGATGCCAGTCCTGACTCGCCACCACCGCTTCACCACGAGCCTTACACCACGTAATCAGCGAGTTCGCGACGTCTACGGTGCTGTCGCCTTCCGCGACGGCCAGCGCACCGCCCGCACAGAAATCATTTTGCAAATCGACCAGTAACAGGGCGCGTTGCTTCATGGGACCTCCTTATTCGTCCGGCGTCAGTTCACCGCGCAGGTTTTGCATCATGGCGCGGCGAATGGAATCAATATCCAGATCCTGACTCAGTAAATAGTGAAGTTTAGTCAGCGTTGCCTCAACGGTCATATCGAAACCACTGATCACGCCAGCGTGCGCCAGAGCATTACCGGTGGCGTAGCCGCCCATATTGACCTTACCGGACATACACTGGGTGAGGTTGACCACCACAATCCCGCGATCGCTCGCCTCCTGAAGCTCTTTCAGGAACTCACCGTTCTGCGGGGCGTTACCCACACCATAGGAGCGCAGGATCAGCGCCTTCACCGGCTGGCGCAGGAAGTTGCGCACCACGTCGGCGGAAATACCCGGATAAATCGTCACCACGCCGATCGGCTGCGGGGTGATGGGGTGAACGATCAGTTCGCCTGCGGTATTCGGCGCGGGCGGCGTGCCCAGACGACGGATATGGATCCCCGCTTCCAGCAGCGGTTGCAGGTTAGGTGAGGCAAAAGCGTCAAAGCCGTCAGCGTGCGCTTTAGTGGTACGGTTCCCACGGTACAGCCGGTTGTTGAAGAACAGCGTTACCTCGTTGATCGGGTAATTAGCGGCCACGTACAGGGAGTTAAGCAGGTTGATCTGCCCGTCTGAACGCAGTTCCGCCAGCGGGATCTGCGAGCCGGTCACGATGACGGGCTTGCTCAGGTTCTCCAGCATGAAGGAGAGCGCCGAGGCGGTGAACGCCATGGTGTCGGTGCCGTGCAGGATCACGAAGCCGTCGTACTGGTCGTAATGGGCTTTAATATCGTCCGCAATATGCTGCCAGTCTTCCGGCGTCATGTCGGAGGAGTCCATCAGCGGCTCATATTCGTGGATGGTAAAGTCCGGCATTTCCGGACGGTGGAATTCAGGCATCAGCGCCAGCTGGCGCTGCAAGTGGCCGGAAACCGGGATATAGCCATTTTCTGAGCGCTGCATACCGATGGTACCGCCGGTATAGGCGACATAAATTGATTTCTTCTGCATGGTAATGAGTTCTTGTTCTTCAAAAGAAAAAATCCCCTCTTCACGGGAAGAGGGGACGATTTTAACGCACGTTCGCACAGGTCAGGCAAAACGCGTAACGGCTCTGTGGATCATTAAAGGCTGCGAGCTTGTCGCTCTCCGCTTTCATGGCTTTCGCCGCGGTCGCCACCGGCGCCGGCAGATAAGCCTGAAGCGCGTCCGGCAGCATGGCACGAACGGAGCCGGACATGCTGTCCATGACCATATCGAAGAACGTTGGTTCGTCCTGATAATAGTCCACGTGCCACTGCTTGAGCTTCGCCAGCTCCGCCGCTTTCTTCACGGCGTCGTCGAAGTCACCCAGACTGTCTACCAGGCCGTTGCTCTTCGCGTCCTGGCCGGTCCAGACGTGGCCCTGAGCGATCTGGTCAATCTGATCGGGCGTTTTTTTACGGGAGTCCGCAACCAGCGTGATGAAACGTTTATAGCCACTCTCAATGCTGAGCTGCATCATCTCAGACACCTCAGGCGGCAGGGATTTGGTGACGGACACATCCGCCAGCGGCGAGGTGGAAACGCCGTCGGTGTGGACGCCGAGATAATCCAGGCTGTCCTCTACGGTGTTGATCACGCCGAAGATGCCAATCGAGCCGGTCAGCGTGCTTGGGTTAGCCACAATGTAGTTGGCTGGCGTCGAGATCCAGTAACCCCCGGAAGCCGCCATACCGCCCATCGAGACCACTACCGGCTTGCCTGCGGCGCGCGCGGCGGCCAGTTCAGCACGGATCACTTCAGAGGCGCTGACGCTGCCGCCAGGGCTGTTCACCCGCAGGACAATCGCCTTCACTTTCGGATCCAGGCGCGCATCGCGGATCTGCGACGCGGTGGTGTCCCCGCCGACGTTCCCCGGCGTTTCTTCGCCGTCCATAATGGCCCCGTTAGCAAACACCACGGCGATGCTGTCACCGCTGTCGTCCGGCTTTTTCGCGGCGTAGTCATACATGCTGATGGCGCTGTAGTTTTTGTCCTCTTTACTCCAGCCGAACTGTTTGGTCAGCGCTTTTTCAATTTCAGCGCTGGAACCCAGCTGATCGACCAGTTTGTTATCAAGCGCGTATTTCGCTGTATCGCCGTCCACCTTGCGCAGGCCGTCCAGCACGCCGCGCGCGCCCGGGAAGACTTGCTCAGCGGTAATCTGACGGTTAGCGGCAATGGTGCCGAGGTAGTTCTGCCACAGTTCGCCGATCCAGCGGCTGTCCGCTTCACGGGCGGCAGGGGACATATCATCGCGGATAAACGGCTCCACGGCGGATTTATAGGTCCCGACGCGGAAGACGTGGGTGGTGACCTTCAGCTTGTCGAGCAGCGATTTGTAGTACAGACCGTTAGTGGCGAAGCCATGCAGATCGACCGTGCCCTGTGGCGAAAGCCAGATCTTATTGGCAAAGCTCGCCAGATAATATTGCCCCTGGGTGTAGCTGTCGCCAATGGCAATAACCGGCTTACCGCTGTCGCGGAATTCGCGCAGCGCTTTGCCGATGTACTGCATTGACGGCTGATCGGCCCCGGCAAAATCTTTCAGGTCCAGCACGATACCGGTAATGTTACGGTCGTCTTTGGCCTGGCGAATGGTGTCGACAATATCAAACAGGGAGTTTTCCTGAAGACGGTCTGACGTTGCGCCGAACAGCTGGCGGCCAATCACGCCCAGACGGTTGCTGGTCGATGGCTTATCAACAATCACCCCGGTGATATCGAGTAACAGCGCGCCGCGCGTCGAATGCTGCGACTGGTTTGCGTTGCTGATATGCATCCAGATACCTGCGCATACCAGGACCAGGAAGATGAAGAAGATGTTCATCACCAGGTTGCGGACGAAGTTGAGCAGTCGCCACGTCCATTTAAAGAAACCGGCAAAGATTCGCCAAAGGGTTCGCATGTATTCTCCCTAACCAGAAAAGGACTGTTTCCGTCGCCACGGGACGGTAATGTGCGGTTATCGTAATGACCCAACCGCCACTTGTCAGCAGGAATCGCCTGCCACGCTGTAACAAATTCTGCTGTCGTGTTAATTTTGTGAGTAAATTTCATGAAAGGAGTTAACCAATGGACGCACTTGAACTGCTTGTTAACCGTCGTAGCGCTTCCCGCCTGGCCGAACCGGCACCCGTCGGCGAGCAGCTGGAAAACATTCTGCGTGCCGGAATGCGTGCGCCGGACCATGGCACATTGCAGCCGTGGCACTTCTTTATTATTGAAGGCGAAGGGCGCGACCGCTTCAGCCAGCTGCTGGAGCAGGGGGCTGTTGCCGCAGGCCAGGATGAGAAGGGGATTGATAAAGCCCGCAACGCGCCGTTCCGTGCGCCGATGATCATCGCGGTAGTCGCAAAATGTCAGGCCGATCATAAAGTGCCGGTCTGGGAGCAGGAGATGTCTGCCGGTTGCGCGGTAATGGCAATGCAGATGGCCGCCGTTGCGCAGGGCTTTAACGGCATCTGGCGTACCGGGCCGCTGACCGGGAGCGCCGCCGTGCGGGAAGGCTTCTCCTGCGGCGAACATGATAAAATTGTCGGCTTCCTCTATCTCGGCACCCCGCAGCTTAAAGCCTCCAGCACCATTAGCGTGCCGGACACCACGCCTTTCGTCAGCCGTTTTTAATCACCCGCGCTAAACTGTCTGGATTCTGAGCATCCGCCGCAGAATTCAGACAGTCATACTTACCTCTTTATGGAATGAGCGCTACCATAGCGCGATTGAGATGACAGGAGACGTCCATGAGCGAGCAAACCATTCGTTTAACGCAATACAGCCACGGAGCCGGTTGCGGTTGTAAAATTTCCCCGAAAGTGCTGGAGACCATCCTGCACAGTGAGCAGGCGAAGTTTGTCGACCCGAACCTGCTTGTCGGTAACGAAACGCGTGACGATGCAGCGGTTTATGACTTAGGTAACGGCACCAGCATTATCAGCACCACTGACTTCTTTATGCCGATTGTCGACAACCCGTTCGACTTCGGGCGCATTGCGGCCACCAACGCCATCAGCGATATCTTTGCGATGGGCGGTAAACCGATTATGGCGATCGCCATTCTGGGCTGGCCGATTAACACCCTCCCGCCGGAGATTGCCCGCGACGTGATCGACGGCGGACGCTTTGCCTGCCAGCAGGCGGGTATTGCCCTGGCCGGTGGTCACTCTATCGATGCGCCGGAGCCGATCTTCGGCCTGGCCGTCACCGGCGTGGTGCCGACCGAGCGCGTGAAGCGCAACAGCACCGCGCAACCGGGCTGCAAACTGTTCCTCACCAAGCCGCTGGGCATTGGCGTACTGACGACCGCAGAGAAAAAATCCCTGCTGAAGCCCGAGCATATCGGTCTGGCAACGGAAGTGATGTGCCAGATGAACCTCGCCGGTGCGGCATTCGCCAATATCGACGGCGTGAAGGCCATGACCGACGTGACCGGTTTTGGTCTGCTGGGGCACCTCTCTGAAGTCTGTCAGGGCGCGGGCGTGCAGGCGCAGGTCTGGTATCAGGATGTGCCGAAGCTGCCGGGCGTGGAAGAGTACATTGCTCAGGGCGCGGTGCCGGGCGGGACGCAGCGCAACTTCGCCAGCTACGGCCATTTAATGGGCGAAATGCCGGAAGCGTGGCGTAACCTGCTGTGCGATCCGCAAACCTCCGGCGGCCTGTTGCTGGCGGTGACGCCGGAAGCTGAAGCTGACGTTCAGGCGACGGCTGCCGAGTTTGGCATCACCCTGACGGCCATTGGTGAGCTGGTGACCGCCCGTGGTGGTCGCCCGATGATTGAGATCCGTTAATTCGATGCGGTTGTTTATTGCCGAAAAGCCGAGTCTGGCGCGTGCCATCGCCGATGTGCTGCCCAAGCCGCATCGCAAAGGCGACGGCTTTATCGAATGCGGTAACGGGCAGGTGGTCACCTGGTGTATCGGTCACCTGCTTGAACAGGCGCAGCCGGATGTCTACGACAGCCGCTACGCCCGCTGGAATCTCAACGATCTGCCGATTGTGCCGGAAAAGTGGCGTCTCCAACCGCGTCCTTCCGTCACCAAACAGCTCAACGTCATTAAGCGCTTCCTGCATGAGGCGACGGAAGTGGTCCACGCGGGTGACCCGGACAGGGAAGGGCAACTGCTGGTCGATGAAGTGCTGGACTACCTGGAGCTGGCGCCGGAAAAGCGCCAGCAGGTGCAGCGCTGCCTGATCAACGACCTCAACCCGCAGGCGGTAGAGCGGGCCATTTCACGCCTGCGCGCCAACAGCGAATTTATTCCCCTGTGTGTCTCCGCGCTGGCGCGTGCCCGTGCGGACTGGCTGTACGGGATCAACATGACCCGCGCCTACACCATTCTCGGGCGCAACGCGGGTTATCAGGGCGTACTCTCCGTCGGTCGTGTCCAGACACCGGTGCTGGGGCTGGTGGTGCGTCGCGACGAAGAGATCGAAAATTTCGTCGCCAAAGACTTCTTCGAAGTCAAAGCGCATATCGTCACGCCGAAAGACGAACGCTTTACCGCCGTCTGGCAGCCAAGCGATGCCTGTGAGTCATATCAGGACGAAGAGGGACGGCTGCTGCATCGCCCGCTGGCGGAGCACGTGGTCAACCGCATTACCGGCCAGCCCGCGATCGTCACCAGCTATAACGACAAACGGGAATCAGAGCCCGCACCGCTGCCGTTCTCCCTTTCGGCGTTGCAGATTGAGGCGGCTAAGCGCTTTGGTCTTAGCGCGCAGAACGTGCTCGATATCTGCCAGAAGCTCTACGAAACCCACAAGCTGATCACCTATCCGCGTTCGGACAGCCGCTATCTGCCGGAAGAACACTTCGCCGGACGCCACTCGGTGATGAATGCCATTGGCGTCCATGCGCCGGATCTGTTGCCGCAACCGGCGGTAAACCCGGATACCCATAACCGCTGCTGGGACGACAAAAAAGTCGATGCCCACCACGCGATAATCCCGACGGCGCGCACCAGCAACGTCAACCTGACCGACAACGAAGCAAAGGTCTATAACCTGATCGCGCGTCAGTATCTGATGCAGTTCTGCCCGGACGCGGTGTTCCGCAAGTGCGTTATTGAACTGGACATTGCCAAAGGCAAATTTATCGCCAAAGCGCGTTTCCTTGCGGAAGCGGGCTGGCGCACGCTGCTTGGCAACAAAGAGCGTGACGAAGAGAACGACGGCACGCCGCTGCCGGTGGTGGCGAAAGATGATGAACTGCTGTGCGAGAAGGGCGAAGTGGTTGAACGTCAGACCCAGCCGCCGCGCCATTTCACCGACGCGACGCTGCTGTCGGCCATGACCGGCATCGCCCGCTTTGTGCAGGATAAAGATCTGAAGAAGATCCTCCGCGCCACCGACGGTCTGGGGACGGAGGCGACCCGCGCGGGGATCATCGAACTGCTCTTTAAGCGCGGCTTCCTGGAGAAAAAGGGACGTTACATCCATTCAACAGAACCGGGCCGGGCGCTAATTCATTCGCTGCCGGAGCTGGCCGCCAGGCCGGACATGACCGCGCACTGGGAGTCGGTGCTGACGCAGATCAGCGAAAAGCAGTGCCGCTATCAGGACTTTATGCAGCCGCTGGTAGGGACGCTTTATCAGCTGATCGATCAGGCGCGCAGTACGCCAGTTAAGCGATTCCGGGGAATGGTCGCCCCGGGCGGCGGGGCGAAGAAACCGTTCAAAAAGAAGAAAAGCGCAACCAAAAATACAACCGCTTAAACCGTAGGCCGGGTAAGGCGAAGCCGCCACCCGGCGAAAAGCCCGGTGGCGCTAACGCTTACCGGGCCTACAAGGGCGAGAATGCAGCGAAACTAAATCACACCCTGTCCGATCATCGCATCGGCCACCTTCACGAACCCGGCGATATTCGCCCCGCGCACGTAGTTAGTTTGCGAAGCCTCGCCGCCGTACTCCACGCAGGCGTGATGAATATCGAGCATGATGTGGTGCAGACGGGCATCCACTTTCTCTGCCTTCCAGCCCATTCTCGCGGCGTTTTGCGCCATTTCCAGACCGGATGTTGCCACGCCGCCAGCGTTCGCCGCCTTGCCTGGCGCAAACAGTACGCCCGCGTCCAGGAACAGGTCGGTCGCTTCAATGGTGGTGGGCATATTTGCCCCTTCCGCTACCGCTTTCACGCCATTGCTAATCAGCGTCCGGGCGGCATCCACGTCCAGTTCGTTTTGCGTCGCGCACGGCAGGGCGATATCCACGGGCACGCCCCACGGCTGTTTACCTTCCAGATAGGTCAGGCCAAATTCACGGGCATAATCCGCTACCCGACCGTCACGGCTGGCTTTGATTTCGCACAGACGCGCCAGTTTTTCTGCCGTAAAGCCAGCTTCATCCACCACGGTACCGCTGGAGTCGGAGGCGGTCACCACGCGCGCGCCAAACGCCATCGCTTTCTCGATAGCGTACTGCGCCACGTTGCCGGAGCCGGAGACCGCCACGCGCATTCCCTCGAAGCTCAGCCCGTGACGCTTAAGCATCGCTTCAGTGAAATAGACCAGACCGTAACCCGTCGCTTCCGGGCGAATCAGGCTACCGCCAAACGACAGACCTTTGCCGGTAAAGACGCAGGCGCTGTTGTTGGAGAGCTTTTTCATCATCCCGGCCATAAAGCCCACTTCACGCCCCCCCACACCGATATCCCCGGCAGGAACGTCGGTGTCCGGCCCAAGGTGGCGATAGAGCTCAGTGACCAGCGCCTGGCAGAAGCGCATCACTTCGCCTTCGCTCTTGCCTTTCGGATCGAAATCACTCCCGCCTTTACCGCCGCCCATCGGCAGGGTAGTGAGCGCATTTTTAAAGGTCTGCTCGAAGCCGAGGAATTTCAGAATCGACAGGTTCACCGAGGGGTGGAAGCGCATCCCGCCCTTAAACGGCCCAATGGCGGAGTTAAACTGCACGCGCCACGCGCGGTTGACCTGCACCTGATTGCGGTCGTCCACCCACGCCACGCGGAACTGGATGACGCGCTCCGGCTCTACCAGACGTTCAAGCAGCGCCATCTGACGGTAACGCGGATTTTCCTCAAGGAAGGGCCACAGGGTGGTCATGACTTCACGAACGGCCTGGGCAAACTCGCTTTGGTGCGGGTCGCGCTGCTGAACATGGGCAAGAAAGCTTTCCAGAGAGCGTGTCTGATCCATAGATATAAGAACCTCTTATAATAATTTACGCGTGTGGCGGAGATGTTTTGTGTCGTTTTTTTGACTATACCACCCGCACCGCTTTGAGAGGCAAGCAGAAATTTATGCCGCAAGGGAAATTAATGACAGGGCGCGCGTCATAACCAAAAGCGATGACGAGATAAATTAAAGATCCCGTCCGGATCGACCGTTATAGATATAAATGATGCAAAGGAAATAAAGTCTATGAACCGTTACGCAATGGCCGCGTTATGTTTGATGGTGTCCACCGGGGCACAGGCTGACCGCATTCGCCCGGATGTCGAGGTCAACGTGCCGCCAGAGGTCTTTAGCGCTGGCGGCCAGCGTGCGCAGCCGTGTAATCAGTGCTGTATCTATCAGGATCAAAACTATTCCGAAGGCGCAGTGGTCAGGGCGGATGGCGTACTGTTGCAGTGCCAGCGTGATGAACGCACCCTCAGTACAAACCCGCTGGTCTGGCGTCGCGTAAAAGAATAAACGCTTCCAGCAGCGGTATATCCGCCGGGGCTAAATCATACGTGAACGCGTCTTCTGGCGTGCACCATACCAGCGCCGAGTGATAATGCGCCTTCAGCTCACCGCAAAATTCAGGCACATGCCAGGCGTGGAGGTGAATCAGCCGCTGCGACACCTCCCGCTGGTGGCTTGCCACATACTGCGCGGGCACGGCCTCAATGCCGAGCTCTTCACGCAGTTCGCGGATCAGCGCTTCCGGCTGGGTCTCACCGGCTTCAACCTTCCCGCCCGCAAATTCCCACATTCCTGGCTGATCGGCATGTTCGGGACGCTGCGCCAGCAAAATTTTGCCCTCTTTTTCGAGGATGGCCGCAACCACATCGAGTGTTTTCAGCATGTTCGTCAATAATTAATAGCGAAAAAAGACATATTATCGTGCCCTTCCAAAGAGTCCAGTCATCAGGAGAATCAGGTGAAAGAGACATCCGCCTGGGTTGCGCCCATGGAAACCCTTCCCGTCAGCCTCAGCCCCATTGCCGCCATGCAGAAAAAACACTTCGGCGCGGTGCTGAACCCCACGCGCTGGTGGGGGCGTATGCCGCGTCTTTTCTGGCTGGTGGCGCTGTTTGTCGGCTATCTGGAGCGGCGCAAGGCGCGTTTGACGCCAGTTCTGCGATCGCTGCTAATGACGCGGGTCTCGCAGATCTGCCACTGCGCATTTTGTATTGATGCCAACAGCCTGCGTCTGGCCGAGCGGAGCGGGGCGCTGGATAAAGTGCAGGCCGTCAGCGACTGGCAAAACTCCACCCTGTTCAGCGAAGAGGAGCGCGCGGCGCTGGCCTATGCGGAAGCGGTCACCGCCACACCGCCTCAGGTGGATGAAAATATCAAAAGTCTGCTGAAGCGCCATTTTACGGAAGAGACCATCACCGAAATGACGGCTCTGATTGCCTTTCAGAATCTTTCAGCCCGCTTTAACGCCGCGCTGGATATCCCGGCTCAGGGGCTGTGCGCCACGTTTAAAGGTAAACCGCATGCTGGATAAACATCTGCACCCCCGGCTGAAACCCGGGTTAAATCAGCTGGCCGCCGCGCTGGATAAACCGTTTATCACGCCTGATGGCTTAACGCTCGCCGGGTTTGCGATTGGCGTGCTGGCGTTACCGTTTCTGGCGCTGGGCTGGTATCCGGCGGCGCTGATCGCCATTGTGCTGAACCGGCTGCTGGATGGTCTGGACGGCGCGCTGGCGCGTCGCCGTGGCCTGACGGACGCGGGAGGATTTCTTGATATCGCCCTCGACTTCCTGTTCTACGCCCTGGTGCCGTTTGGCTTCGCGCTGGCCGCCCCGGCTGATAATGCGATCGCCGCCGCCTGGCTGCTGTTCGCGTTTATGGGGACGGGCAGCAGCTTCCTGGCCTTTGCCGCGCTGGCGGGGAAGCATGATATCGACAACCCCGGCTACGCGCACAAGTCGCTTTATTACATTGGAGGATTAACGGAAGGAACGGAGACTATCGCGCTGTTTGTGCTGTGCTGCCTGTTTCCGGCGCATTTCGCGCTCTTTGCCTGGACGTTTGGCGCGTTGTGCTGGCTGACCACCACAACGCGCATCTGGAGCGGTTATATCACGCTGAAATCACTTCCCCGCTAGCGTGCGCTCTCCGGTCCGCGCTCCCCGGTGGAGACCGGGTTCTGCGGATGGCTGCTCCATTCGTACCAACCGCCGTCGTAGACGGCAACGTTCTGCCAGCCCATGGCGCGGGCGTACATAAAGGCTTCAGACGCGCGCCAGCCAGTACCACAGTAAAACGCAACGTGCTGCTCCGGCAGGATATTCCATGTTTTCCACATGGCGGCAATATCATCGGCGCTGCGCATGGTGCCATCCGGATTGTGGAAATCTTCCATGTGGGTCGCGTCGCTGCCCGCATGGCCCCAGCGCGCACCGGCAATTTCACCTTTTGGTTTGATATAGCTGTAGCCGCTGGTTTCACCGATAAACTCTGGCCAGGAACGAATGCTCACCAGCGAGGCGTCCTGACGGTGCAGCATTCTGCGGGCCTGCTCCATATCCACCATCAGCCGGGGCTGGCCCGGGATCGGCGCGCCAAAATCAGGGGCTGGCTTCACCTTTGCAGGCGCTCCGCGCTCAACGGGCAGGCTGGCGTCGGACCACGCCTTCCAGCCGCCATCCAGAATTCGCACATCCTTCACGCCCGCGTAGAGCATGATCTGCGCCACGCGCGCGGCGGCATACACGTCGCGACCGTACAGAATGACGGTGGTATCGTGACGGATCCCGTGCTTCGCCAGCATCGCTTTCAGCTTTTCGTCAGAGACCTTATTCCACAGCGGTTCGCTTTCCACTTCATTGGTGTCGATATAGCCCGCACCGGGAATGTGGCTCAGGAGATAAAGCTTCGGCGCACCCCAGCCAGCCTCGATCACCTTCCATTCTCCGGCTGGTGCGGCGGTAACGGGTTTGCCCTGCTGCAACTGGCGGATCCACTGCGGATAAACCAGCTGTTCGAAATGCGCCAGACGTTGCAGACGATCGGATTGTTGCAGGGCATCGCTCAGGGTGGAGACGTGGGTAAAGCCCGCTTTCTCCAGCCGCGTTTTGACGGTCTGGTTGTCATCATCGTTGCCATAGAGCGCAACCGGCATGTCTGGCGTAAGCCGATGTTGTTTTGCCCAGCCGCTGAGCTGTTCATCGCTCATTGCCCCAAGCCAGCTGGCAGAGAGGTTAAGCGCGGCGGGTTCATGCCCGGACGTTCCGCTCAGGGTCTGCGGCCAGCCGTTATAGAACGCACTGACGCGCGTATCAATTACCGCGCCGTTTTGCGTCCGGAGCTGAGCCAGGGTGAGGGAGTGGGGCATATCAGCCGCCATGGAGGAGAGTGAGGCGAGGCCGCAGATCAGGGCCAGCGCGGTCAGTTGAGAAACACGTTTCATCGAAAAACCTGACGTCATTAAAAGAGGGGGGCATTGTCGTCTCTCCTGAAGCCAAAAACATTGCGTTAGCACATTATTGCCAGCGAGAAATCTCAATTACCTCCCCGCCGGGCGGAATATCGTCCTCATCATGCGTGACCAGCACCACCGGGATCCTGCGCTGGCGAGTGACCTCGAATACCCACGCCCGGAATGAGGCGCGCAGCGTTTTATCCAGTCGACTGAACGGCTCGTCGAGCAGCAATGCCTGCGGCTGGGCGAGAAGGGCGCGCAACAGGCTGACCCGGGCGCGCTCGCCGCCGGAAAGGGTGGCCGGATCGCTGGTGTAGTGGTTTGCCAGCCCGGCAGTCTCCAGGGCCTGCTCGACCGCGTTGCGGCGGGCGCGCCCGACGATGTGCGCCGGCAGCGCCAGCATCAGGTTTTGCCCTACGCTAAAGGCGTCAAACAACAGGGCATCCTGAAACAGAATGCCGATCCCGCGCGTTTCCACGGGGAGCAGATCGCAGCGACGATCGTTCAGCCACAGCTCGCCGTGCGCCTTAAAATCAGCGGATAACGCCCCTACCATCCAGGCGAAAAGGGTCGATTTCCCACTCCCGGAGGGTCCCATCAGCGTGACGATCTCCCCCGCCGGGACACGGAAGTTGACCTCACGTAAGAGTGGCGCAATGGTGAGATTTTTCACGGTCAGCATTAACGTAATCCTTGTCTGTGACGGCCCACGAGCCGGGAGAGCAGCGCGGCAAGGGCAAATACGCTGCTGGTCAACAGCAACAGACCCAGCGCCCGGCTGGCGAGGATCGGAATGCTGCCGCCGCTGCTGAGGGCGACCGCCTCCGTCGTCAGGGTGGTGAAACGTCCCGCTCCCAGCCAGAGGGTCGGCATGTACTGGGCCATGCTCACGGAAAAGCCGGTGGCAAAGGCCAGCAGGGCCGGACGAATCATCAGGGGGCATTTTACCAACCAGAAAATTTTCGCCTGTCGCCAGCCCAGCGTTCTGGCGGTGAGGATAAGCCGGGGATCGAGCCTGCGCCAGGCCGGTTGCAGCACCAGGAGCATCCACGGGAGAACCCAGAGCATATGGCTCCAGAGCACCGCAGCGTACTGGCCGTCGATGCCCAGCCACAGCGCCACGGCATACTGCCCGGACACGAGGGGCAGCGCCGGAAGGGCGAGCGGCAGCCAGACCCACACCGCGCCGCGCTGGGGTCCCCACTCAAGCCAGAGCATGAGGATGGTCAGCGCTGTCAGGCTGGACAGCAGCCCCAGTGAAAGGCTGTCGCTGACGGGGCCGATGTCGTCCCGGCGTGCCAGCATCAGCAGAACCAGCGCACAGAGCACGCCGCACAGCGGCAGTAACCCGCCCAGCGTCCGTGCGGGCAGCGCGCTATGCGAAGCGCGACGTACCCCGGAGGGGTCAGGCTGGGCGCGCCGCCATGCCGTCCAGAAGCCGTATCCCACCGCGGCAAGCGCCGCCAGCAGCAGGAGCAACACCAGACACAGCAGCGTTCCCTTTGTTTGCTGCTGCGCATCGCCCTGGGTGAGCCACTGCCAGGCCAGCACCGCCAGCGTCGGCGGGTTGCCCGGCCCGAGCACGATCGCCACATCCACCACGGAAAGCGACCAGGCCAGCACCGCCAGCATCACGGCGCCCAGCGCGGGGGCAATGGCCGGGAGGACGAGCCAGTTGAGCGCCTGCATGCGTCCGTAGCCGAAGGTATGCAGGACAATTTTCTGCTGTGCGAGGCGCTTTTCAGGCAGCGCGGCGTAAATTGCCCACAGAACGAACGCGCTCTCTTTGACCGCAAGCGTCAGGCCAAGCCCGATACCGTAGCGGTCAAGCTGCGGCGAACAGACTGTACAGATCCGGTAAAACTGCCCCCCTTCCGCAAACAGCAGCAGCGCGCTGGTGGCGAAGGCGACGTGCGGCACGGCTAACAGCCACGGCAGACGGGTGCTCAGGCGCTGCCAGCCTTCACCCGGCCAGAGAAGCGCAAGCAGGATCAGGGCGATAAACAGTGAGCCCAGCGTCGCGATAAGCGTGGAAACCAGCGTGGCGGCCAGCGCCTGCGGCAGCTGCGGGTCGGCAAACATCGCCGCCCAGTTGCCGGGAGAAAACGCCGGGGCCAGCAGCATGCCGCTGGCGGGAAGCAGGGGCAGATAGATGACCACCATTGCCGCCCAGACCAGCCCGCTTAGCGGGTTCCGTAGCGGCGAAGCCATTCCTGCTCCAGGGCGTTAACCCAGGCGGCGTGCGGTTCGGGAAGCACATCAGGCGTGCCTGAGGGGGTAAAGGCGCGAAGCTGTTTTGCCGCTTTCGCAGGCAGTTTTTCGCCATCCAGCACGCTCGGGTCACCCCAGACGGCAGGATTGGCTTTGCGGATCTGCGCCTGCGGTGACAGCAGGAAATTGGCCACTACCTTCGCGCCTGCGCTCGCGCTGGCGTTTGCCGGGATAGCGACAAAATGGACGTTGCCGATCATGCCTTTGAGAAAGCCGAAACTGTAGCTGTCGGCAGGCAGTTCACCGCTCGCCACCTTTTGCATCGCATGGGCGGGGTTAAAGGTGAGCGACAGGTTCAGACTGCCGCTGGCCAGCAGCGTATCCATTCGTGCAGGCGACGGAGGAAAATCGTTCCCTTCGCGCCACAGCAGGGGGTGCAGCGTATCAAGGTAATCCCACAGCGGCGCGGTGACCTGCGCAAAGGTACTGTCTGGCGCGTTTTTTAGCGCCTCCGGATGGGCGGTCAGCGCCAGCAGTAGCTGTTCAAGAAACGCCGTGCCGGTAAAATCCGGTGGTCGCGGATAGCTCACCTTACCTGGGTGCTGTCGGGCGTATACCAGCAGCGCGTGGGGATCTGCCGGTGGCGTCGGCGTACTCGCTTTACGGGCGATAAAGGTTAATTGCGCGCCGCCCCACGGGGATTCTGCCCCATCGGTCGGGATGGCAAAATCTTCCGTTACCGGTTTACGGGTATCGACGTAGCGCCAGTTGGGCAGGGTTTGCGCCCAGCCGGTGAGCAGCAGGTTTGCCGCTTTCAGGTTGCGGAAGTTTTCCCCGTTTACCCAGAGCAGATCCACCGACCCGTTACTCTTGCGTCCTGCGGCCTGTTCCGTCTGGATCCGCTTCACCGCGTCGGCGGCATCGGCCAGATGAACGATCTTCAGGTTGATGGCGTAGTGCGTTTTCATCTCGCCGCTCACCCAGTCGAGGTAGCGGTTAACGGCCTCGTCACCGCCCCAGGCGTTAAACCAGACGGTCTGCCCGGTGGCCTGTTGCTGAATGGATTGCCAGCTCTCTGCGGCGAAGGCAGAGGTTGCCAGCAGCAGACTCGTCAGAAACGCGCAAAAACGCACCCGGCGCATAATGCCTCACTTTTTAATCGAAGGGATGTAACGGGAAAACAGCCAGCGAGTGACCAGCGGTAATAACCCTAACAGTGTAAAGGCGAACAGCAGTCCCGGCGACAGAATATCGCGCAGCGAGGTGAGTTTCCCCAGCTCGCGTCCGGCGTTCAGATAAATGACGGTGGCAGGCAGCATTGCAAGCTGGCTGACCCACCAGTAGTGACGCACCCTGAGACGGGTTAGCCCCATCAGCAAATTGACCAGAAAGAACGGGAACAACGGCATCAGGCGCAGGGCAAAAAGGTAGCGCGCGCCGTCGCGATCCATCCCCGCATCGATCGTGCTCATCTGTGCGTCAAAGCGCCGCTGCACCCAGTCACGCAGCAGATAACGGCTGACGAGCATGGCAAGCGTGGCGCCGAGCGTCGAGGCAAATGACACCAACAGCGTCGCCTCCCACAGGCTGAAAAGCGCCCCGCCGAGCAGCGTCAGAAGCGCGGCTCCGGGGATCGACAGCGCGGAGAGCAGAACGTAAACCGCAAAATAGATCAGCGCGCTCTGAAGGGGCGCCTGCTCCACACGATCGAGCAACGTTTGCTGGTGCATTTTTAGCGTGTCGAGGGAGAGCATGCCTGGAGGAAGCAAAACAATGGTCAAAACAAATGCGCCCAGAAGGGCGCACAGAAGACTGATTTTTTTAATATTCACTGAAGTTTACAGCTTGAACGTTGCCCATACCGGCGCATGGTCGGACGGCTTTTCCATACTACGGATGTCATAGTCGATACCGGTTTCGATGCAGCGTTCGGCCAGGGGGGCGCTCGCCAGCAGCAGATCAATACGCAGGCCCCGGTTGTCATCGAAGCCTTTAGAGCGATAGTCAAACCACGAGAAGCGATCCTGCGTCGCCGGGTTAGCCGTGCGGAAAGTATCCACCAGCCCCCAACCCAGCAGGCGCTCCATCCACTCGCGCTCCTCCGGCAGGAAAGAGCAT
This sequence comes from Enterobacter cloacae complex sp. 6730903, assembly GCF_048283985.1. Classification (NCBI taxonomy): domain Bacteria; kingdom Pseudomonadati; phylum Pseudomonadota; class Gammaproteobacteria; order Enterobacterales; family Enterobacteriaceae; genus Enterobacter; species Enterobacter cloacae complex sp. 6730903. The sequence continues at coordinate 27,198 of NZ_JBLVXX010000016.1, forward strand.
TTGCCGGTGCGCAGCCAGCGCTTACGGTTCTCTTCGCCAATACCGATATCCAGATCCGTCGGGCTGATATTCATGTCGCCCATGATCAGCACCGGGTTTTCTTTTTTGAGTTCGGTTGTCAGGTAGTTTTGCAGATCCTGATAAAACTTCGCTTTGGCCGGGAATTTGGTTTCATGATCGCGGCTTTCACCCTGCGGGAAATAGCCGTTGATGACGGTCACATTGCCGAGCGCGGAAGGAATTTCCGCCATGATGATGCGGCGTTGCGCCTCTTCATCGTCACCCGGGAAGCCACGACGCACCGACACCGGCGTATCTTTGGTCAGCAGCGCAACGCCGTAGTGGCCTTTCTGACCGTGGTAAAAAACGTTATAGCCCAGCTTCGCTACCTCTTCGAGCGGGAACATATCGTCGTGAACTTTTGTCTCCTGCAAGCCGATCACATCTGGCTGATGTTGCTCAACAATCGCTTCAAGCTGGTGAGGGCGGGCACGCAGGCCGTTGATATTAAAAGAGACAAATTTCATAGTCGCTGCCAATGCAAGGTGAATAGTGCAAGGATGGTAGCAGAATTTACGTCGTCTGTTATCCGCTTCGCCCAATTACTGCGACAGATAATGCCGACGGTGCAATATTTGCACCATTTCGGCGCGTTTTGCCCTCGAACAGGGCGCAAAGCACCGATAAATTTCGCGAGCGATCACAATTCCAGAATTATATTTGGCCTCTGCATACTCTTTCTTGTTTTCATGCGGCAAAGCGCCGCTTGCCGTAAAAATATTCACTATTTATGCATTATCAGTGAATAATTCCATATTGTAACTCATTGATATTCTGTTACCCCAACCCGTTTATGCATTTTTATCGCTGGCTGGCACGAACACTGCAATCTACATTCACAATGCAAACACTCAATTATTTAACATTTAAACAACCTTTTATTTACCGGATGAGGTCGCTATGTCTCTGTCAGTTACGCGTGAAAATTTCGATGAATGGATGATGCCGGTATACGCTCCGGCGGCTTTTATTCCGGTACGTGGGGAAGGCTCTCGCCTGTGGGATCAGCAGGGCAAAGAGTATATCGACTTTGCGGGTGGGATTGCGGTAAATGCGCTGGGGCATGCAAACCCGGCGCTGCGGCAGGCGCTGAATGACCAGGCGGCGAAATTCTGGCATACCGGCAACGGTTATACCAACGAACCGGCATTGCGTCTGGCGAAGAAGCTGATCGACGCCACCTTCGCAGACAAAGTCTTTTTCTGTAACTCCGGCGCGGAAGCGAACGAAGCGGCGCTGAAGCTGGCGCGCAAATATGCGCACGATAAATTCGGCGCGCACAAGAGCGGCATCGTAGCCTTTAAAAATGCTTTCCATGGCCGCACGCTGTTTACCGTCAGTGCGGGTGGTCAGCCCTCATATTCTCAGGATTTTGCGCCGCTGCCGCCGGATATCCGTCATGCGGCGTATAACGATTTACACTCTGCCAGCGAGCTGATTGACGACACCACCTGTGCGGTGATTGTCGAGCCCATGCAGGGGGAAGGCGGCGTCATGCCCGCCCAGAAAGCGTTCCTGCAAGGGCTGCGCGAGCTGTGCGATCGGCATAACGCGGTCCTGATTTTTGACGAAGTCCAGACCGGCGTGGGCCGCACGGGTGAGCTGTACGCCTACATGCACTATGGCGTGACCCCGGATGTGCTCTCAACAGCCAAAGCGCTCGGCGGCGGTTTCCCGGTGGGGGCGATGCTGACCACCGATAAATTCGCCAGCGTGATGACCGTGGGCACCCATGGCACCACATACGGCGGCAACCCGCTGGCAACCGCTGTCGCCGGACAGGTGCTGGATATCATCAACACCCCTGAGGTGCTGAACGGCGTGAAGCAGCGTCACCAGTGGTTTGTTGAGCGCCTTACCGCCATCAATAACCAGACCGGCCTGTTCAAAGAGATCCGCGGTCTGGGGCTGTTAATAGGTTGTGAGCTTGCCCCTGAGTTTGCCGGCAAAGCGAAGCTGATTTCACAGGAAGCGGCAAAGCAGGGCGTAATGGTGCTGATTGCCGGTGCTAACGTGGTGCGGTTTGCCCCTGCGCTGATCGTCAGCGAGGAAGAGGTCAGAACCGGGTTAGATCGTTTTGCGCTAGCCTGCGAACAGGTGAAGTCCGGGGTGTCATCATGATGGTCATCCGTCCCGTTGCGCACGGCGATCTTGCCGGGCTTATGCAGCTTGCCGGTAAGACAGGGGGCGGGCTGACCTCGCTGCCTGCCGATGAAAAAACGCTGTCGGCGCGCATTGAGCGCGCCCTGCAAACCTGGCAGGGGACGTTGCCAAAAAGCGAACAGGGCTATGTGTTCGTGCTGGAAGATACCGACACGGGAGCCGTGGCGGGGATTTGCGCTATCGAGGTGGCCGTCGGGCTTAACGATCCGTGGTACAACTACCGGGTCGGCACGATGGTCCACGCCTCGAAAGAGCTGAACGTTTACAACGCGCTGCCGACGCTCTTCCTCTGTAATGACCATACCGGCGCCAGCGAACTCTGCACCCTGTTTCTCGATCCGGACTGGCGCAAAGAGGGCAACGGTTATCTGCTCTCCAAATCGCGCTTTATGTTTATGGCCGCCTTTCGCGACCGCTTCAACGAAAAAGTGGTCGCGGAGATGCGCGGCGTAATTGATGAGACGGGCTACTCGCCGTTCTGGGAGAGTCTGGGCGAACGCTTCTTCTCCATGGAATTTAGCCGGGCGGATTACCTGTGCGGTACCGGTCAGAAGGCGTTTATCGCCGAGCTGATGCCGAAGCATCCTATTTATACCCATTTCTTAACGCCTGAAGCGCAGGCGGTGATCGGCGAAGTTCACCCGCAAACCGCCCCGGCCCGCGCAGTGCTGGAGAAAGAGGGATTTCGCTACCGTAACTACGTCGACATCTTCGACGGCGGCCCGACGCTGGAATGCGACATTGACCGCGTTCGCGCCATCCGTAAAAGCCGCCTGGTTGAGGTTTCAGAAGGCCAGCCCGCGCCGGGCGAGTGGCCAGCCTGCCTGGTCTCGAACGAGAATTACACCAACTTCCGCGCCATGCTGGTGCGAACCAACCCATCATGCGAGCGTCTGGTACTGACGGCTGCGCAACTGGATGCCCTGAAATGTAACGCTGGCGACACGGTTCGCCTGGTGCGGCTCTGCCCGGAGGAGAAAACAGCATGACTCTATGGATTAACGGTGACTGGGTAACGGGCGAAGGTGACGCGCGGACAAAAACTAACCCGGTCGGCCAGGAGGTGCTCTGGTCGGGGAACGACGCCAGCGCCGGGCAGGTTGAGCAGGCCTGCCAGGCTGCACGCCGCGCGTTTCCGGCATGGGCGAAACGGCCATTCTCCGAGCGCCAGGCGCTGGTTGAGAAATTTGCTGCGCTGCTGGAGGCCAATAAAGCCGAGCTGACCCGCATCATTGCCTGCGAAACCAGCAAGCCGCGCTGGGAGGCAACAACCGAAGTCACGGCGATGATCAACAAAATCGCGATATCGGTGAAGGCGTACCATACCCGCACCGGCGAGCAGCATACCGAGATGCCAGACGGCGCCGCCACGCTGCGCCACCGTCCGCACGGGGTGCTGGCGGTGTTTGGCCCGTATAACTTCCCCGGACATCTGCCGAACGGGCACATTGTGCCTGCGCTGCTGGCGGGGAATACCGTCATCTTCAAGCCGAGTGAGTTAACCCCCTTAACCGGAGAAGCAGTCATAAAACTCTGGGAGCAGGCGGGGCTGCCGCCGGGGGTGCTGAATCTGGTGCAGGGCGGGCGTGAAACAGGTCAGGCGCTGAGTGCGCTGAGCGACATTGACGGTCTGCTGTTCAC
>NZ_JBLVXX010000016.1:31071-99766 GCF_048283985.1 Enterobacter cloacae complex sp. 6730903
CCCCCCCCCCCCCCCCCCCCCCCCCCCCCCCCCCTTATTTCAAGCAGAAGACGGCATACCAGATAATGGCGTATGTCTCGTGGGCTCGGAGATGTGTATAAGAGACAGGAGTGCGCTGAGCGACATTGACGGTCTGCTGTTCACCGGCAGTGCCGGAACGGGGTATCAGCTGCATCGTCAGCTGGCGGGGCAGCCGGAAAAAATTCTGGCGCTGGAGATGGGCGGCAACAACCCGCTGATTGTGGAAGATCCGGATGATATCGATGCCGCGGTCCATCTGACCATTCAGTCGGCGTTCATTACCGCCGGACAGCGCTGCACCTGCGCCCGCCGCCTGCTGGTTAAGCGCGGCGCGCAGGGGGATGCGTTCCTGAAGCGTCTGGTGGAGGTGAGCGCGCGTCTGGTTCCCGCGAAATGGGATGCCGAGCCGCAGCCGTTTATCGGCGGGCTGATCTCCGCGCAGGCGGCGCTGAACGTGCTGAAAGCGTGGCAGGAGCACGTGGCGCGTGGGGCGAAAACCCTGCTGGAGCCGAAACAGGTAACGCCGGGCACGTCGCTGCTGACGCCGGGGATTATTGAGATGAGTGCGACGAGCCACGTGCCGGATGAAGAGGTCTTTGGCCCGCTGCTGTGCGTCTGGCGCTATGACGATTTTGAGTCGGCGATCGAGATGGCCAACAACACCCGCTACGGCCTGTCGAGCGGCCTGATATCGCCGCATCGCGAGAAATTCGAACAACTGCTGCTGGAAGCGCGCGCCGGGATCGTGAACTGGAACAAACCGCTGACCGGTGCGGCGAGCACCGCGCCGTTTGGTGGCGTAGGGGCGTCGGGCAACCATCGCGCCAGCGCCTGGTATGCCGCCGATTACTGCGCGTGGCCGATGGCAAGCCTGGAAACCCCGGCGCTGACGCTGCCGGAGACGCTGAATCCAGGGCTGGATTTTACAGAGGGTGACGCCCATGAAAGCGCGTGAGGTTAACTTTGACGGCCTCGTGGGGCTGACGCACCACTATGCCGGGCTGTCGTTCGGTAATGAAGCCTCGACGAAGCACCGTTTCCAGGTCTCGAACCCGAAGCTGGCGGCGAAGCAGGGTCTGTTGAAAATGAAGGCGCTGTCCGATGCCGGTTTCCCGCAGGCGGTGATCCCGCCTCAGGAGCGACCAAACGTGGACGTGCTGCGCCAGCTGGGGTTCAGCGGTACGGATGAACAGGTGGTGGAAAAAGCAGGCACGCAGACGCCACACCTGCTTTCGGCGGCCAGTTCAGCCTCCTCGATGTGGGTGGCGAATGCCGCCACCGTTGCGCCGTCGGCGGATACGCTGGACGGCAAAGTGCATCTGACCGTTGCTAACCTGAACAACAAATTCCACCGCGCCAGCGAAGCGGAGACAACCGGGCGCGTGCTGCGCGCCATTTTTAATCATGAAGCGCATTTCGAGGTGCATTCGGCGCTGCCGCAGGTCGCGATGTTTGGCGATGAAGGGGCGGCAAACCACAACCGTCTGGGCGGCGACTATGGCGAGCCGGGTTTGCAGCTGTTTATCTATGGACGGGAAGAGGGCGGCCACGCCGCGCCGGTTCGTTATCCGGCGAGACAAACTTTAGCCGCAAGCCAGGCGGTTGCGCGGCTGAACCAGGTTAATCCTTCTCAGGTGATTTTTGCCCAGCAAAATCCGCAGGTGATCGACCAGGGCGTGTTTCATAACGACGTCATTGCCGTTTCCAACCGTCAGGTGCTGTTCTGCCACGAGCAGGCGTTTGCCCATCAGGAAAAGTTGCTGGCCACGCTGCGCGAACGCGTGCCGGGATTTATGCCGATTCAGGTGCCCACGCAGGCGGTAAGCGTGCAGGATGCGGTCGAAACGTATCTGTTCAACAGCCAGCTGCTGAGCCGGGATGATGGCAGCATGATGCTGGTGCTGCCGCAGGAGTCCCGCAACCATCAGGGCGTCTGGCGCTATCTGAGCGAACTGGTGCAGGCGGATAACCCGATTGATGAACTGCGCGTGTTTGATCTGCGGGAAAGTATGGCCAACGGCGGGGGACCGGCGTGCCTGCGACTGCGCGTGGTGTTAACGCCGGAGGAGATGCAGGCCATGAATCCGGCGGTGATGATGAACGACACGCTGTTCAATACCCTCAATGACTGGGTGGACCGCTATTATCGCGACCGTCTGGTTCAGGCCGATCTGGTTGATCCGCAGCTGCTGCGCGAAGGCCGCGAGGCGCTGGATGCATTATCGACCATCCTGCAACTGGGATCGGTTTATCCGTTCCAGCGCTAAGGAGATGATATGGAAAACTTACTGGCGCTGACGCTGGCCGAAGAGACACCGGAGCGGCAAGAGGGGGAAGGCCCCTCGTTCCACTGGCGATGGCTGGGGCCGGGCATGCTTGAACTGACGCCGACGGGGGAATATGACCTGTCGCTGCTGCTTTCGACCGGCATTCACGGAAACGAAACCGCGCCCGTGGAGATTGTCGATCTTTTGCTGCGCGCGCTGTTTCGCGCAGAGATCACGCTGCACTGCCGTCTGCTGGTGGTGCTGGGAAATCCGCCTGCGCTGGCGCAAAATAAACGGTATCTCGTGAGCGACATCAACCGCATGTTTGGTGGTCGCTGGGCGCAGTTTCCACAGAGTGATGAGACGACACGCGCGCAATGGCTGGAGAAGGTGGTCACGGCGTTTTTTGCCGGGGCGGGGGAAACGCGCTGGCACCTCGATCTGCATACGGCCATTCGCGCCTCGTACCACGTGCGTTTTGGCGTGTTACCGCAGCGTCATCAGCCGTGGGATGAGGCGTTTCTGACCTGGCTTGGCGACGCGGGGCTGGAGGCGCTGGTTTTCCACCAGACGCCAGGCGGCACGTTTACCCACTTCACCTGCGAAAATGTTGGCGCGTTATCCTGCACCCTGGAGCTGGGAAAAGCGCTTCCGTTCGGGCAAAACGACCTGACGCGTTTTGCCCCTACGCATCAGGCGCTTCGGGCGTTGCTCGCCGGGGTTGCGGCGGAACCCTCCCGGGAACCCGTTGTGCGCTATCGGGTCGTGCAGCAGATCACGCGTCAAAGCGAGGCTTTCCAGCTACATATGGCGCCCCATACGCTGAACTTTACGCCGTTTCGCCAGGGCGTCCTGCTGGCGGAAGATGGTGAGACGCGCTATGCGGTACAGAAATCCACGGAGTATGTTTTATTTCCTAATCCGTCGGTCGCGTTTGGTTTGCGAGCTGGCCTGATGCTGGAAAAAATGCCCTGATCGTCTCCCCTCGCGCAGACCGGAGGGGAAATGAAGAATAAATTTCTTAGCGTTAAAAGCGCTCTGGTATTGTTTGCGGAATATTCCTGGAGAATTGCTTTATTATTAAACGGCACTTCGCTATACTTCTCCACAATCTCTTTAAAATCATCCTGTTGAATATTTTTGTTTCATCTCTCCACGCTTTTTCCTTAATTTCTCCACAATTGGTGGAAAGTTGTTTTTTACACTTTCATTGTTTTACCGTTGCTCTGACTAATTGACGATAAACCCCGTAAAGTTAATCTCGTCAACACGGCATAGCGCCGAAGAATAACTGAAAGTAAGGAAAGACATTATGCGTAAATTAACTGCACTGTTTGTTGCCTCTACCCTGGCTCTGGGCGCTACCAGCATGGCGTTCGCCGCCGATACCGCGACCACTACCGCCGCGCCGACGGAAGGCAAAATGATGATGCATCATAAAGGCAAGCCGGGTATGCACCATGAGATGATGATGTTTAAAGATCTGAACCTCACCGATGCGCAGAAGCAGCAGATCCGCGACATCATGAAAAGCCAGCGTGACCAGATGAAACGTCCTCCGCTGGAAGAGCGCCGCGCAATGCATGACATCATTGCCAGCGACAGTTTCGATAAAGCAAAAGCGGAAGCGCAGATCGACAAAATGGCCGAGCAGCATAAAGCGCGCATGCTGGCCCACATGGAAACCCAGAACAAGATTTACAACATTCTGACGCCGGAACAGAAAAAGCAATTTAATGCCAATTTTGAGAAGCGTCTGACAGAACGTGCAGCGCCGGAAGGTAAAATGCCTGCACCAACCGAATAATCGGTTCACTCTCTTAAGACCGCCGGGCTCCTGTCTACAAAAGCGAAAACGCTGTGGACAGGACCGGCGGTTTTTCTTTTATCCCATGCCTAAGGTCTGGCCTGACTGCTGCCGATAATACGTCTGTGAAAATGCCCTGGCGCACGTTGCGTCCTTCAGGAGTGGTCATGGAATTCTTTGATATCCGTAAAATGCCGGTCAGTCTCTGGCGTAATGGTGGGGGTGAGACGCGTGAGATTTGCTGTTTTCCTCCCGCGACGCGGGATTTTTTCTGGCGGGCCAGTATTGCCTCCATCGCCAGTAATGGCGAATTTTCCGCGTTCCCGGGCGTTGACCGGGTGATTACGCTGCTGGAGGGCGGCGAGGTGACTCTGGATGCAGGCAGGGCGTTTTGTCATACCCTGAAGCATCATCAGCCTTACCGATTTGCGGGCGATCTGGCGGTGAAAGCCGTGCTCACAGAGGGGCAGATGTCGATGGACTTCAACATCATGACCCGACGGGACTGCTGTCAGGCAAAGGTGCGCGTTGCTACCCGGACGTTCACTACCTTCGCATCACGCGGTGGGGTGGCCTTCGTATTAAGTGGCGCCTGGCAACTGGGCGACAAATTACTGACCGCCGATCAGGGCGCCAGCTGGGAAGCGGGCAGTCATACCCTCCGTTTACTGGAAACGAAGGGGTCGCTGCTGTTCAGTGAAATTACCTGGCTGCCGGGTCATTGAGGACGATGATCTCATATTTTCCGGTTAACAGTGGCTTGCAGAGAATTTTGTAACCATCCTGATCGAAACCGGCAGGGGTGCGCAGCAGAGCGGTAGCGTCATCCAGACTTTCAACGGCGCCAAGCCAGAGCCAGTTGCGGATGATGTGATAGTGCGTCATCCCATCGCGGGTTTCTTTCAGCGCCACCGCGCCTTCCCACGGCCAGCAGTTAACGCTGATAGAGGCAAGGCCAGCCATAAACCGGGCATGATGGTCTTCAACGCTCTCTTTTCCACAGCACGCCCCGGCGCAGCGTTTCAGCGCTGAGCGGAAACAGGCGCGACCACGGGTGGTGGCTTCCAGTCCTAACAGGCCGTAACAAAGCTGTAATTCATCAGCCAGGGATTGCAGGGTTTGCAGTGCGGCACGTTTGTTGGCAAACAGACCGTAAAGATTGGGTTCATGCGAAAAATCCACTTCCCGGGCATAAACGACCTGCGGTTTTCCTGCGTTAATCTGCAAGGAACACAGCTGGCGGTTGCGGCGCAGGCGTTTGTTAAACAGCGGCTGCTGTTCCTTGATGAGCCGGGCTTCGAGCAGAAGCGCGCCCAGTTCGCCTGCCGTCTCGATCCAGGTGATCCGCCGGGACTGCCTGAGCATCGATGCTTCATCCGGCGTACGCAGGTGCGACATCACCCGGCTGCGGATATTCACGCTTTTGCCGATATAGAGCGGCATGGTGTCGCTGTCGCCGTGGAAGAAATAGACGCCAGGCTGTTTAGGCAGTGCCTCAAGCCAGGGGCGAAGATGCTCGGGATATTCGTAGATAGCCGCCGCTTCGAACTCAAGACGCGGGGCGGATTGACGCCTGCTCACATACTGCTCCATATACTGTTCAGGCATACAGTGTAGCAGGTGTTCGGTGGTTAAAAAAGAGCCGGGTGGCGGCTACGCCTTACCCGGCCTGCAAAGCGGAGTTACCGTTTTGCTTTTACTTTTTCCAGAAATCATCAAACACCGTAATGGGCGGACGGCGCTTGTGCTCGGTTTTCAGATACCAGCCTTCGATAATTTTAGCGGTACCTTCGTCGAGCGTTTTGCCTTCCAGATAATCATCGATGTTGTCATACGTGACGCCCAGCGCCGCTTCATCCGGCAGGGAAGGGCGATCGTCCTCCAGGTCCGCCGTTGGCGCCTTCTTATACAGGTGCTCCGGGCAGCCCAACGCCGCCAGCAGTTGCTTGCCCTGACGCTTGTTCAGGCGGAAGAGGGGGTTGATATCCGTGCCGCCATCGCCGTATTTGGTGAAGAAGCCGGTGATGGCTTCCGCGGCGTGGTCGGTGCCGACGACGACCCCTTTGGTCATCCCTGCGATACTGTACTGCGCTTTCATGCGCTCACGGGCTTTCTCGTTGCCGCGGACAAAATCGCTCAGTTCAATACCGGCTTCACGCAAGGCCTGCTCGCTTGCCAGTACCGAACCTTTGATGTTTACGGTAAGAACACGGTCCGGCTGAATAAACGCAATCGCATCCTGACAGTCCTGCTCGTCGGCCTGCACGCCATACGGCAGACGTACGGCAATAAATTGCAGCGCGGTGTCACCTGTCTCGTCACGCAGCTCGGAGATGGCCATCTGGCTCAGCTTACCGGCCAGAGTGGAATCCTGACCGCCGCTGATGCCCAGCACCAGCGTCTTCAGGAAAGGGTGTGCAGACAGGTAAGCTTTCAAAAAATCAACGCTACGACGGATCTCTTCATTGGCATCAATCGCAGGTTTCGCGCCCAGCGCCTGAATAATTTCTTGTTGCAGAGCCATTACGCCCTCCCTATGCAGAACCAAACAGAAAGTGTGATCTGTTAAAACTAACCCTTTGTCGGGGAAACGACAAGGATCACAGTTTTGAGTGTACTGTTTTACAGCGATTTAGCAGCTTACCGTTGTTTTATTAGAATTTTCCGAAATTCGTCTGGCGTAACTCGCAAAGTTGAACAATAGTAATTTTTATCCCATGCTTAGTTAACACGCTGATAAACAAGAGGACGGAATATGAACAAGAACGTAGCAGGAATTTTAAGCGCAGCGGCGGTACTGACTATGCTGGCAGGGTGTACAGCTTACGATCGCACTAAAGATCAGTTCACACAGCCAGTGGTAAAAGACGTCAAAAAAGGCATGACGCGTTCCCAGGTTGCAGCCATTGCCGGTAAACCTTCTTCAGAAGTCACGATGATCCACGCGCGTGGTACCTGCCAGACGTACATTCTGGGTCAACGTGATGGTAAGGCAGAGACCTACTTTGTCGCCCTGGATGATACGGGTCACGTGATCAATTCTGGTTACCAGACCTGTGCCGAATACGACACCGACCCACAGGCACCTAAGGCACAGTAAGCCTGCTTGCCTGAGAGCGTTAACAAACCGGCCGGAAGGCCGGTTTTTTTATGCATACGTGAATCTTATTTCTTGGCGCGAATTATTTGCCTGAAATGTGAAGGTAGTCAACAAGCTAGGTCAATGAGAGACAATTTCAGTCTATCCAGAATTATCCCCTCCCTGTACCATTGCGTATACTCACTTCAACGACAAACAATGTTCAGCACACTGCCCGTCAGCCAGGATAGCGAGTCGAGTGATAGCGCGACGGCGGGTAGCCAAACAAGAGGGAAGTTATCATGGAAAAGAAACATATCTATCTGTTCTGCTCTGCGGGCATGTCCACTTCGCTGCTGGTTTCCAAAATGCGCGCGCAGGCCGAAAAGTATGAAGTCCCTGTGGTGATTGAGGCGTTTCCGGAAACGCTGGCGGGCGAGAAGGGCCAGACAGCAGACGTTATTTTACTCGGGCCGCAAATCGCTTATATGCTGCCAGAAATTCAACGTCTGCTACCCAATAAGCCGGTCGAAGTGATCGATTCCGTTTTATACGGCAAGATCGATGGTTTAGGTGTATTAAAAGCTGCCGTTGCGGCGATTAAAAAAGCTGCTAATTAATTTTTTATTTTTCCCGTCAAAGAGTTATTTCACACACAATATGCCGTAACGGTCGTTGCGGCCTTTAAGGGTATTTTCCTATGAGTAAAGTCATCGCTTCACTTGAAAAGGTACTCCTTCCTTTTGCTGTTAAAATAGGAAAGCAGCCTCACGTTAATGCCATTAAGAACGGCTTTATTAAATTAATGCCGTTGACATTAGCCGGGGCAATGTTCGTTTTAATTAACAACGTTTTTCTGAGCTTTGGAGAAGGTTCCTTTTTTTATTCATTAGGAATTAGGTTAGATGCTTCAACTATTGAAACCCTTAATGGTTTAAAAGCCATTGGCGGCAACGTATACAACGGTACGTTGGGTATTATGTCGCTAATGGCGCCTTTCTTTATCGGAATGGCGCTGGCGGAAGAGCGTAAAGTGGATCCGCTGGCGGCAGGCTTACTGTCCATTGCCGCGTTCATGACCGTCACACCGTACAGCGTGGGCGACGCTTATGCCGTTGGCGCCAACTGGCTGGGTGGGGCAAACATCATTTCCGGTATTATTATCGGGCTGGTGGTGGCCGAAATGTTCACCTTCATTATTCGCCGTAACTGGGTAATCCGCTTGCCGGATAGCGTTCCGGCCTCTGTTTCTCGTTCATTTTCCGCGTTGATTCCGGGCTTCATTATTCTCTCCATCATGGGGATTATTGCCTGGGCGCTCTCTCACTGGGGAACTAACTTCCACCAGATCATTATGGACTCTATCTCAACGCCGCTGGCGTCGATGGGTAGCGTGGTCGGTTGGGCGTATGTCATCTTTACCTCCCTGCTGTGGTTCTTCGGCGTGCATGGTTCACTGGCACTGGCGGCGCTGGACAGCGGTATTATGACCCCGTGGGCACTGGAAAACGTCGCGCTTTACCAGCAGTACGGCTCCGTCGATGCGGCGCTGGCGGCCGGTAAAACCTTCCATGTGTGGGCGAAGCCGATGCTTGACTCCTATATCTTCCTGGGCGGTACCGGGGCGACGTTGGGTCTGATCATCGCGGTCTTTATTGTCTCTCGCCGCGCTGACCATCGTCAGGTTGCGAAGCTGGCCCTGCCGTCAGGCATCTTCCAGATTAACGAGCCGATCCTGTTTGGTCTGCCAATTATCATGAACCCGGTGATGTTCATTCCCTTCATCCTGGTTCAGCCGCTGCTGGCCGCGATTACGCTGACGGCGTACTACCTGGGCATTATCCCGCCGGTGACCAACATTGCGCCGTGGACGATGCCGGCTGGTCTGGGCGCGTTCTTCAACACTAACGGTAGCGTGGCCGCCTTCCTGCTGGCGATATTCAACCTCGGGATTGCAACCCTGCTCTACATGCCGTTCGTGGCGATTGCGAACAAGGCCGCAACGGTTATCGATGAAGAAGAGAGCGAAGAGGATATCGCCCTCGCACTGAAATTCTAAAATTGCACGGCGCGGGGCAACCCGCGCCAGCGGAAAGGAGCTTAAAGATGTTAGATTTAGAGAGTATCGTTGCCGAAGAAACCGCAGAGAACGATCTGGAAGAGGTGGTGATGGGCCTCATCATCAACTCCGGGCAGGCGCGCAGCCTGGCGTATGCGGCGCTCAAGCAGGCTAAGCAGGGCGATTTCGTTGCCGCGAAAACCATGATGGAGCAGTCCCGTACGGCGTTAAACGAAGCGCATCTGGTGCAGACGAAGCTCATCGAAAGCGACCAGGGCGAAGGGAAGATGAAAGTGAGTCTGGTGCTGGTACATGCGCAGGATCATCTGATGACCTCCATGCTGGCACGCGAGCTGGTAGCGGAGCTCATCGAGCTTCACGAGAAGATGCAATAAGTCAGTTGCAGTAGCAGGAGGTCAGCACGATGGAAATCAAAACCGCACATGAGCAGCAGCTGTTTAATGGCAAGAATTTTCACGTGGTGATTTACAACAAAACGGAGAGCGCCAGCGGTCTGCACCAGCATGACTACTACGAGTTCACGATTGTTCTGACCGGCCGCTACTATCAGGAGATCAACGGTAAGCGCGTCCTGCTTGAGCGTGGCGATTTCGTCTTCCTGCCGATGGGATCTTATCACCAGAGCTTTTATGAGTTTGGCGCGACGCGCATTCTGAACGTAGGGGTGAGCAGGCGTTTCTTCGAGAAGCACTATCTGCCGCTGGTGCCGTTCTGCTTTGTGGCGTCACAGGTGTATCGCGTTAAAAATGAGTTTATGGCCTGGATTGAAACGGTTATCGCCTCGCTGAATTTCCGCGACAATGAATTTGATGAATTTATTGAAACCGTGACGTTCTACGTCATGAATCGCCTCCGCCATCACCGTGAAGAACAGCAGGTGGTGGATGATATTCCTCAGTGGCTGCGCAGTACCGTGGAGCTGATGCATGATAAAGGACAGTTCAGCGATAACGCCCTGGAGAATATGGTGGCGCTGTCGGGTAAATCGCAGGAATATTTGACGCGCGCCACGCAGCGTTATTACCGTAAAACGCCTGTGCAAATCATTAATGAAATCCGCATTAACTTTGCCAAAAAACAGCTGGAAATTACTAACTACTCTGTCACCGATATCGCTTACGAATCGGGTTACAGTAGCCCCAGCCTGTTTATTAAAACCTTTAAAAAATTGACTTCATTCACACCGAACAGTTACCGCAAAAATTTAACGGTAATTAATTAACTTTCGGCGGTTTATCCGCCAGGAACAGTGACGTAATGGCTTGCCCAAATAGCGGGAAGAGTACGCTATACCTTGCAGGCGATTAACCTGATACGCTAAGGGAGATATTATGCAACAGAAATTAAAAGTCGTAACCATTGGTGGCGGCAGCAGCTATACCCCGGAATTACTTGAAGGTTTCCTGAAACGGTATCATGAATTACCGGTCAGCGAATTATGGCTGGTGGATGTTGAAGAAGGTCAGGAGAAACTGAATATTATTTTTGAACTGTGCAAACGCATGGTTGAAAAAGCGGGCGTGCCCTTAACCGTGCATAAAACGCTGGATCGCCGCCTGGCGCTGAAAGATGCTGACTTCGTAACCACGCAGCTGCGCGTCGGCCAGCTGAAGGCGCGTGAGCTGGACGAGCGCATTCCGCTGAGCCACGGTTATCTGGGCCAGGAAACCAACGGGGCAGGTGGCCTGTTTAAAGGCCTGCGTACCATTCCGGTCATTTTTGACATCATTAAAGACGTGGAGGAGATCTGCCCGAACGCCTGGGTGATCAACTTTACTAACCCGGCCGGGATGGTCACCGAGGCAGTCTATCGCCACACCGGTTTCAAACGTTTTATCGGCGTCTGCAATATTCCGATTGGCATGAAGATGTTCATCCGCGATGTACTGGAACTGACCGATCACGATGACCTGTCCATTGACCTGTTCGGCCTGAATCACATGGTCTTTATCAAAGATGTGATAGTGAACGGGCAATCGCGCTTTGCGGAACTGCTCGACGGCGTCGCCTCTGGCCGCCTGACCGCGGCCTCGGTGAAAAATATCTTCGATCTGCCGTTCAGCGAAGGGCTGATCCGCTCCCTGAATCTGCTGCCGTGCTCGTATCTGCTCTACTACTTCAAGCAGAAAGAGATGCTGGCCATTGAGATGGGCGAATACTACAAAGGTGGCGCACGCGCTCAGGTTGTGCAGAAAGTAGAGAAGCAGCTGTTTGATTTGTATAAAGATCCGAACCTGAACGTCAAACCGAAAGAGCTGGAGCAGCGCGGCGGGGCATACTATTCGGATGCCGCGTGTGAAGTGATTAACGCCATTTACAATGACAAGCAGGCCGAGCACTATGTGAACGTTCCCCATCACGGGCACATCGACAATATCCCGGCAGACTGGGCCGTTGAGATGACCTGCATCCTTGGGCGCGAGGGGGCAAAACCGCATCCCCGCATTACCCACTTCGACGATAAGGTGATGGGGCTGATTCACACCATCAAAGGCTTTGAAGTGGCAGCGAGCAATGCGGCCCTGAGCGGCGAACTGAATGACGTGCTGCTGGCGCTGAACCTCAGCCCGCTGGTGCATTCTGACCGTGACGCTGAAAAACTCGCGAGTGAGATGATCCTGGCGCATGAAAAATGGCTGCCAAACTTTGCTGCAACGGTTGAGAAACTGAAACTCACACACCGTTAAGAGGAGGCGCGATGGAAAACCTGCTGATCGTCAATGCCGATGATTTTGGCCTGTCAAAAGGGCAGAACTACGGCATTATTGAAGCCTGTCGCCGTGGCGTCGTGACCTCTACAACAGCGCTTATCAACGGTGAGGCGGTGGAACATGCGGCGCAGTTAAGCCGTGAGCTGCCCGAACTGGGCGTGGGCATGCACTTTGTGCTGACGCTTGGGTTGCCCCTTTCACCGATGCCGGGTCTGACGCGCGAGGGGCAACTGGGGAAATGGATTTGGGAAATGGCGGAGCAGGACGCTCTGCCGCTCGATGAGATTGCCCGCGAGCTGGATTGCCAGTTTAACCGCTTTGTGGATGTGTTTGGCCGCGAGCCTACCCATATTGACAGCCATCATCATGTGCATATGATCCCGGCGATTTTCCCGCTTGTGGCAGAGTTTGCGCAACGTAAAGGCGTGGCGATGCGCGTGGATCGTGAGGTGCGCGGGTTGCCGGACGTCGCGGTAACGTCAACGGAGGGGTTCAGCAGCGCATTTTATGGCGACGAAATCGACGAAGCGCTGTTCCTGAAGGTGCTGGATGACTCCGCCGCAAAAGGGGAGCGCTCGCTTGAGGTAATGGCGCACCCGGCGTTTGTCGATCAGATCGTACGTAAGAGCGCCTACTGCTGGCCGCGTCTGGCGGAACTGGAAGTGCTGACGTCGGCGTCGTTGAAGTACGCGATTGCCGAGCGCGGATATCGTCTGGG
The DNA here is from genome assembly GCF_048283985.1 of Enterobacter cloacae complex sp. 6730903. Taxonomy (NCBI): domain Bacteria; kingdom Pseudomonadati; phylum Pseudomonadota; class Gammaproteobacteria; order Enterobacterales; family Enterobacteriaceae; genus Enterobacter; species Enterobacter cloacae complex sp. 6730903. The sequence goes on from NZ_JBLVXX010000016.1 coordinate 43,755, forward strand.
GACGTTCAGGGATCTTTGAGTTAAAGCCCGGTGGCGAGGTAAAAGCAAAACGGTAACCTTTTGGTTACCGTTTTTATTGTTTTCTCCCTCTCCCGAGAGAGAGGGCCGGGGTGAGGGCTTCAGGCCGCACAACCGGGTATGGTTTTTTACGCCGGTATCTGGTCAATCTTACTGCTGCGCGACCACACGCGGTGCGCGGCAAGCAGGTCAAACAGCCGGGTCATAAACGCATCGTCAATGTTATCACCTTCGACAATGCCTTCTTCCCCTTGATCCGGTACCTTCAGCAGAGATTTAAACTTCCGCGCATCGCCTGCCAGGGCGATTGGCTTCAGGTGCTTATAGGCTTCCAGCAGGTAATAGGCGGCATCACCGTTACCGAGCAGGCTCTCAACGTCGCCGCACGGCATGATCACTGCATCAACCGTCAGCGACGGCGCTCCGGCGAAGGTCGCGGCAATCGGCAGGACAGAGCCATCGTCGGCTGTCACTTCACCCATGCGTGAGTAAAGCAGTTTGGCATGTACGCCCTGGGTTTTGAGCGCCCTCATGATCCCCAGTACGTCGCTGGCGCGCGGTTTATCGTTCAGCAGGATAGCCACTACGCGGCCTTTAATTGACCCGCCAGGTACCGCGTACAGGCTCAGGGACGGATCCTTCTTCAACCCGTTCACGTCTTTTGGCGGCGCGGCATGGCATTGCTCGTCAGTCAGCGTGATGCCGAGATTATTCGCCACGCCCTGAGCAAGCTGGATATCAATATGCGCCAGATGGTCGACCACGCGCTCGCGAATGTAGGTACGCACCACTTTACTCAGTTCAAAACTGAAACCGCCGATAATGTGCTGCTGTTCAATCGGGGTCTGGCTGTTCCAGAACAGGCGAGGCTGAGCGTAATATTCGCCGAATGACGGGCTGCGCTCGCGAATTTTTGTTCCGTCCACGCGCTCCTGATACGACTCAAATCCGCCACGTTTTGGCCCCGGCGGGGTTTCACGCGGCCAGTTATCGTTAATGGAGTTTGGCTCGTAGTTCGCCGGGTTGGTATCGATATCCTGGCGATGCATCCCGTCACGCTGGAAGTTATGGTACGGGCAGGTCGGACGGTTGATAGGAATTTCGTGGAAGTTCGGTCCACCGAGACGGCTGATCTGCGTATCGGTGTAAGAGAACAGACGGCCCTGTAGCAGCGGATCGTTGGTGAAATCCAGCCCCGGCACAATATGGCCCGGGTGGAACGCAGCCTGCTCATTCTCCGCGAAGAAGTTATCCGGGTTGCGGTTAAGCACCATTTTGCCCACCAGCTGAACCGGCACCAGCTCTTCAGGAATAAGCTTGGTCGGGTCGAGCAGGTCGAAGTCGAATTTGAACTCGTCCTCTTCCGGGATCAGCTGTAATCCCAGCTCGTATTCCGGGAAATCACCGGCTTCAATGGATTCCCACAGTTCGCGACGGTGGAAGTCCGGATCGCGCCCGGTCAGCTTCTGTGCTTCATCCCACACCAGGGATGCTTTCCCCGCGACCGGTTTCCAGTGGAAACGCACAAACGTCGCTTTGCCTTCAGCGTTAATCAGACGGAAGGTATGAATACCAAACCCTTCCATGGTGCGATAGCTGCGTGGGATCCCCCGGTCAGACATCGCCCACATCACGTTGTGAAGGGTTTCCGGTTGCAGGGAGACGTAGTCCCAGAAGGTGTCATGCGCACTTTGTCCCTGCGGTATGGCCCAGTGTGGCTCTGGTTTTACCGCATGGACAAAGTCAGGGAACTTATGCGCATCCTGAATGAAGAAAACCGGGGTGTTATTCCCGACGAGGTCGAAAATGCCCTCTTCGGTATAGAATTTGGTGGCGAAGCCGCGGATATCACGCACCGTATCGGCCGAACCCGCGCCGCCCTGTACTGTAGAGAAGCGCACAAATACCGGTGTGATTTTGTTCGGATCGGAAAGGAAATCCGCCTTCGTGATCGCCTTCAGGCTCTTGTACGGCTGGAAATAGCCGTGCGCCGCGGAGCCGCGAGCGTGAACGATACGCTCAGGAATACGCTCATGGTCGAAATGGGTGATTTTTTCCCGCAGGATGAAATCTTCCAGCAGCGTCGGGCCGCGCGTTCCGGCGCGCAGGGAGTTCTGGTCATCGGCGATGCGCACGCCCTGATTGGTGGTCAGCGCATAGCCTTCACCCCCTTTGCGGTGCGGGTCGAGAGATTTTAACTTTTCGTTGTCCGCATCGGGTGACTTCATGCTTCCCGGTGCAGTAGGTTGCTCGCCCGGCGCCGAAGGACCTGGCGACGGTTTATGAGAGCCATCAGCCGGGGCGAGTGAGTCCATTCCTGGTTGAGATTCTTCGGTGCCATGAATAGGGGATTGATGGGGTTTATCATTGTTCGACATTGCACGATTCTCCTTTGTTCGTTCCTGAAAACCCTATTAAGGATAGAACAATGTGATGAATTAGCAGGCGAACTAAGCGTTTTCAGAGGAAGTGATTAGCGAAAGGAGCCATCTGCCACACGTCAGGCGCGACGGGTGGGGGGAGAATCGGCTATGATAGAAATTTCCTGCTTTAAGAATTTGCTTTAGTGAACCCGTCGCTTATGAAACCTCTTCGTCAACAAAACCGCCAGGTTATTAGCTATGTGCCCCGCGTTGAACCCGCGCCGCCTGACCATGCCCTGAAAGTGGATGGTTTTCGCGATGTCTGGATGTTACGGGGTAAATACGTTGCCTTCGTGCTGATTGGCGAGCACTTCCGTCGCTCCCCTGCGTTTACGGTGCCGGAATCGGCGCAGCGATGGGCTGTGCAGACCCGCCAGGATGAAGAGGTTGAAGAATAACAGCCATAAAAAAACCGCCCGCAGGCGGTTTTTTTATTTTCAGCAGTGATTAACGATGGGCCAGTTCGGCATCTTCTTCACTGTCGAGAATCGTTTTGTCGGTCTGCTTCAGCCACTGGCTGGTCAGGGTACCGGCGGTCATTGAGCCACTCACGTTCAGGGCGGTACGCCCCATATCGATCAGCGGTTCAACAGAGATCAGCAGCGCAACCAGCGTCACCGGCAGTCCCAGCGCAGGCAGAACGATCAGCGCAGCGAAGGTCGCGCCGCCGCCCACGCCCGCAACACCGGCGGAACTAATGGTCACGATACCCACCAGCGTCGCAATCCAGACCGGATCCAGCGGGTTAATCCCCACGGTTGGGGCAACCATCACCGCCAGCATCGCCGGGTAGAGACCCGCACAGCCGTTCTGCCCGATGGTGGCGCCAAAGGAGGCCGAGAAGCTGGCGATAGACTCCGGTACGCCCAGACGACGGGTCTGTGCTTCCACGTTCAGCGGGATAGATGCCGCGCTGGAACGGCTGGTAAAGGCGAAGGTCAGCACCGGCCAGACTTTGCGGAAATATTTCAGCGGGCTAACGCCGTTCACGCCCAGCAGGATACCGTGCACCACAAACATAATGCCCAGCCCCAGGTAAGAGGCGATCACAAAGCTGCCAAGCTTGATGATGTCTTGCAGGTTAGAGCCTGCCACGACTTTGGTCATCAGCGCCAGGACACCGTACGGCGTCAGCTGCATGACCAGACGCACCAGCTTCATCACCCAGCTTTGCAGGGTATCGATGGCCGTCAGAACGCGCTCGCCTTTCGGCGCATCGTCCTTCAGCAGCTTCAGCGCCGCCACGCCCAGGAACGCCGCGAAGATCACCACGCTGATAATGGAGGTTGGGCTTGCACCGGTCAGGTCAGCGAACGGGTTCTTCGGAATGAAGGAGAGCACCATCTGCGGAACGGTCAGATCGGCCACTTTACCTACGTAGTTGGTCTCAATCGCCGTCAGACGCGCGGTTTCAGCGCTACCCTGCACCAGACCTTCAGCAGTCAGGCCAAACAGATTGGTTACCAGCACACCCACCAGCGCCGCAATCAGCGTGGTGAAGAGCAGGGTACCAATGGTCAGGAAACTGATTTTACCCAGTTGAGAGGCATTATGCAGGCGGGCTACGGCGCTCAGAATAGAGGCGAATACCAGCGGCATAACGATCATTTGCAGCAGCTGTACATAGCCGTTACCGACGATGTTGAACCACTGAATGGAATCTTTCAGTACCGGGCTATCGGAGCCGTAAATGGCGTGTAAGGCCAGGCCAAACACCACGCCCATGACCAGACCGACCAGTACCTTTTTCGCCAGGCTCCACTGTTTGTGGCGAGCCTGGGCGAGAAGCAATAGCAATACGACGAACACAACAATGTTCGCGATGAGTGGAAAATTCATCCCCGTTCTCCTGATTTATTATACGGTCGGTTTTTACCGAACCTGTTGGCGCAAGGTTAGCAGAAGTGTGATGTCGCGCTTATATCCATATGGAATGGTTTATGACAAAAGTGATTATATTGTCGGTTTAATGTTCAATCTGGTGATTAATAAAACGATTGAACTGAAATTGCAGCGAGTTGATCATCTGCGATGACCAGCGCACTGCACCATTTTCGGGCAATGTCTGCGGCATCCAGACGGCATACGCAAACAGCGCCATGCACAGAACGCGCTCCAGCTGGTTGCCTTTTTGCGGCACGAGGATGGGCAGGCGGAAACGCCAGCGGCAGGGCCAGAGCAGCGGAACGCCCGCTGGCGTCAGCATATCGGCGAGGATATGGCTTAAGTAGCCGAGCACCATGCCCTGAATGGCATCCGCCGGGACGATCCAGCTCTCCGGAACCTTCAAATAGAAGAGTGTAAGCAGGCCGAATACGGCCAGCAGGCTGTGGGTAAATCCGCGATGACCAAAGGCTCTGGCGATGGGTTTTGAAATCCACTTTAGCCGCTGGCCAAGGAATGACTTTGGATGATCTACGTCCGGCAGCAGGCAGGTCAGCACGGCGGAAGGGACAATATGCCACCAGTCCCCCTGTGCCAGCACAGGGGTCAGTTCAGCGTTTTTGGCAAACACTGCACAGGCAAGTGAAAAAAGCAGGTGGCCTTCCGCCGTCATGATAAAACCCGGTAAACTGTCGATTCATACAGTATAGGGTTTTTATACAGTGTATGAAAGAGGTGACGGTGTAACTCTTTGTCACAAACGCGCGGTTAGCGCGCCAGCCAGCCACCGTCTACGGCGAGGGTATGACCGTTAACGTAATCAGAGGCCGATGAGGCCAGGAACACCACCGGACCCTGTAAATCCTCCGGCAGACCCCAGCGACCCGCCGGAATACGGTCGAGGATCGCCTGGCTGCGCTGCTCATCATCGCGAAGCTGCCGGGTGTTATTGGTCGCCATATAACCCGGCGCAATAGCATTCACATTAATGCCCAGCGTTGCCCATTCGTTCGCCAGCAGGCGGGTGAGGCCCAGCACGCCGCTTTTGGACGCCGTATAGGAGGGCACCCGGATGCCGCCCTGGAAGGAGAGCATGGAGGCAATGTTAATGATCTTGCCGCCCTGACCCTGCGCGATAAACTGTTTCGCCACTGCCTGAGAGAGGAAAAAGACCGATTTCAGATTGAGATCGATGACCTCGTCCCAGTCCTTCTCGCTAAATTCCAGCGCATCGGCACGGCGGATGGTGCCGGCATTGTTAACCAGAATATCGATGCGGCCCATCTCAGCGACTGCGGTATCCACCACGCTCTGAATACTCTCCTGCTTGCCAAGATCGGCGCGAATCGCGATAAAGCGTCGTCCCAGCGCCGTAACGCGCGCTGCCGTTTCGTCAGGAACCTTGCGGTTAACCCCCACGATATCGCATCCTGCCTGGGCGAGGGCAATGGCCATACCTTGCCCCAGACCGGTATCGCACCCGGTCACCATCGCCACTTTTCCTGCCAGAGTAAAAGCATCCAGTATCATACGCGCCTCAGAAGTCAGGTTATTGTCATTCTGCACGTAAGAATAGGAGTCTGGAATGAGAAAAGCAAATAAAGTAAAACGTTGTTTTGATTTGGCGAGACAGGCAGCCGAAGCTGCCTGAAAGAGCGTTACTCCCCGCGCAGATGGCGGGCAGTCAATTCTTCAAGAGACGTCAGCCTGACGTCCGCGAGGGCAAAACGGGGATCGTGTCGGCCTTCTTCAGCCGGCACAACGATGGAGCGCATACGTGCGGCTTTGGACGCCACCATGCCGTTAACCGAATCTTCCAGCGCCACACAGGTAAGTGGATCCAGCCCCAGTTTCGCGGCGCAGTCCATATATACCTGCGGATGTGGCTTGCTGTAAGGAAGCTTTTCGGCCGAGGCCAGCGCGTCGAAGCTGTCGCGCAGCCCGAACATCGTCAGCACTTTTTCCAGCATATGCAGCGGTGAGGCGGAGGCCAGCCCCACTTTCAGCCCTTGCGCCTTGCACAGGGCGATAGCGTCGCGTACGCCCGGTAACAGCGGCTTATACTCTTCTACGAGGGAGATAGCGCGGTTGATAATGCGCGCCGTTACTTCGTCGCGATCCGGGCCAACCCATGGCTGGTGGGCATACCAGAGGTCAACCACCATATCGATGCGCAGCCCCAGGGTATCGGGAAGCTCGTTACGACGACTGATATCGACGCCGAGGCTGGCCATCACGTCCAGTTCAGCCCGATCCCACAGGGGTTCGGAGTCAATCAGCAATCCATCCATGTCAAAAATAGCGGCAAGTATCTGGCGCGGGGTCGACATTACAACATCTCCTTATCTTGGGGGTAAGACGAACGGTGCTAAGCACAAGCAATTTAGCATATTGCATTCAAAGAGCGGGCGAAAATGACCGACAGCAGGTAGACTTAGGCACAAATAACGCGTCTTTATGAAGAGGAACTAATGACGTATCAACAAGCTGGACGCATCGCGGTCTTAAAACGTATTGCTGGTTGGGTTATTTTCATTCCCGCCCTGATTTCAACGCTGATCTCCGTACTCAAATTTATGTACGATCACAGCGAAAAACAGCCGGGCATCAATGCCGTCATGCTTGATTTTGCGCACGTCATGATTGAGATGATGCGGTTTAACACCCCGTTCCTGAACGTCTTCTGGTTCAACTCGCCCACGCCGGATTTTCACCACCAGCTGAATGTCGGTTTCTGGATAATCTATGCGTTGATATTTATCGCGATGGCGTTGCAGGCCTCCGGCGCACGCATGAGTCGCCAGACCCGCTTTTTACGCGAAGGGGTGGAAGACCAGCTGATACTTGAGAAGGCGAAAGGCCCTGACGGGATGAGCCGCGAGCAGATCGAATCGCGCATTGTCGTTCCGCGTCATACCATTTTCGTGCAGTTTTTCCCGCTCTACATCCTGCCGGTCATCATCATTGTGGCCGGGTATTTCTTCTTTACGCTGCTTGGCTTCCTGTAAATCCTAAGGGAAGGGGCGTCAAGCCGCCCCCTCCCGCTATGCCGCCAGAATGCGGTCCAGCGCCCGCTGGGCATTCACCAGATGACTCCCGCCAAACAAAATAGCCCGGTTTATCAAGGTGTACAGCTGATAAACCGGCTGACGATCAAGGAAACCCGCAGGTAACGGCGAGACAGACTGATAGCCATCATAAATTTGCGGCGGCTGTTCAGGGTGCAACGGCAGCATTGCTAGGTCACATTCTCTGTCGCCCCAGTAGCAGGCCGGGTCAAATATATAGGGACCATCAGGCCCAAGTGCACAGTTGTTTGACCATAAATCTCCGTGCAGAAGGGAAGCCTGAGGCTGATGCGAAGCCAGACGCTGCTGAATGTGTTCAACAATCGCGTCGATGTTGCCGAACGCTAATCCCTTTTCAGCGGCCAGCTCCAGCTGCCAGCCGATGCGCTGCTCGGCGAAAAAGGTCGACCAGCGGCGCTGCCATGCGTTTGGCTGTGGGGTAGTGGAGAGGTCGTTATCAAAGTCGAGCCCGAACTGAGGTTGATCGCTCCACTGGTGCAAACGGGCGATCTGTTGCCCGAGAATAAAGGCATTGTGCGCATCCAGAGGGCGCGCGGGAAGATAGTTCATCACCAGAAAGCTATAGTCACGATCGCTGCCGACGGCTAAAACCTGCGGAACGGTGACTGTTTTACTGCGCGATAACAGCTCAAGCTGATCGGCTTCGGCAGTAAAAATGGGGAGTAATTCGCGCTCATCACATTTAACGAAAAGATCGCGCCCGGCGTAACGTAAATGCCATGCGGCATGGATCTCTCCGCCTGGCAGTTCGTTACGCAGTTCAATTTCACCTTCACCCAGCTGCTCACTTAAAAGATGACTGATAGCCTGCCACATGATGTCTCTCCCATGTTGTCTGCCAGATCATAAAGTTAGCGCAAAACGGCTATAAAAAAACAGGAACTAACGCACAACTGAGCGGTTTAATTTTATACAGGGCACTTATTGTGCTTTTTTATGCCAGTTTTCCCAGCTATCCACATCAATTTCCGTGGCTTTGTCAGTCACGCTTTCCACCAGGCTACTGGCCAGCGCCTTCACCTCTTCCTGGCTCAGCGGGCTTATCAGGCCAAATGCCAGTGAGCCGAGATCGTGAATATTGCCCTCATCGTCCGTCAGCGTGAGCAGAAAATTCGCCCGCGTGAACGCGTTGTTGAGTTCATTCAGTTCGGTCAGCGACGCCTCATGAATATTCACGGTAACGACGTAGCGGGTGATATCACCACTGCTCATAATTCACCTCGTTGTTATCCTGAAAGTTTTCTTAGCATAGTCGATATGCCCTGTTTAGCGACTTCCCCCTCCATGGGAAGGGGAAGCAGGTTCAGCTTCTCGCCAGGTAATCGACAATTTTCTGGGTATCCGCAAGCGAACACAGGCGCGTTCCCTGGTTTATGGTGGCTGCACTCCCTGCCGCGACGCCATAGCGTGCCATCTCCAGAAGCGAAGCGCCCTGCGCCAGCTTCAGCACCATCGCGCCAACCATACTGTCACCGGCACCCACGGTGCTCTGGCTTTTCATCGGCGGTGGCACAACCTGCACAAAGCCCGTCTTGTCGACGGCCAGCGCACCCTGAGGACCGAGAGAAACCACAACGCGATGCGCTTTGCCCGTACGTACCAGCTCTTCTGCGGCAGTACGCACGTCATCGGGCTGGTTGAGTTCGCGATTAACCAGGGCACTGAGCTCTTTCTGGTTAGGTTTAACGAGTTCAAGTTGTCCGGGCTCTAACGCCGCCTTCAGGGCTTCGCCCGAGCTATCGACAATGCAGCGGATGCCGCGCTGGAGCGCCGCCTGAACCAGCGCCGTCAGTTTCTCTGTTTCGACGCCCGGCGGCAGGCTACCGCTGATCACCAGTAATGAGCCGCTTTCAATGGTCAGCACTTTCTCTTCCAGTTGACGAAACTCATCATCGCTTAATTTCGCCCCCGGCATCACAAAACGATATTGCTCGCCGCTGGATTCAACATGGACATGCAGGTTCTGCCGGGTCCAGTCTTTAGCATCGACGGTGTCTACGGCCACCTGTTCATCTGCCAGCAACGCAACCAGATGTTCTCCCGTGGCGCCGCCAGCGGGGAAGATGGCGGTGGCTTTTCCGCCGAGATGGGTAATAGCGCGCGCCACGTTGATGCCGCCGCCGCCTGGCTCAAACACCGGCGCGCTACAGCGCAGCTTACCTTCCGGGTAGATTTGCGGCGTCATGGTCGCGGAGTCGAGGGAAGGGGAGAGTGTCAGCGTATAAATCGAAGCCATCATGACCTCCTTTTATCATGGGTTCTTTTAAGCCTGGCACCGTTTGGCAGGAAGGCAACGTAAATAACAGTATGATTTTAAATATGAATGCTGACAAATAACCTGCGCCGGGCATATAAAATAAAACGCGTTTTGGGATCGTTCTTATTCAAAAAATGAAAGAAGAAAATATTGCTATGTTATTTGCGGCTTTTTATAATTTGTTACCTTTCTATGGTCGCCTTGTCATTGATCCGCAAGAAAGTTTCCGAGACCGTGACGGTCTCTTTTTATGTTGTACGGACTCCTTAAATAAAATGAAGCTTTTGAAGACAGTACCCGCAGCACTGATGCTGGCGGGTGGCGTATTTGCGTCACTGAATGCAACCGCCGATGATACCGTTTTTACTGTCATGGACGATCCCTCCACTGCCAAAAAACCCTTTGAAGGTAACGTGAATGCCGGGTATCTGGCGCAATCCGGTAATACGAAAAGCTCCTCCCTGACCGCAGACAGCACCCTGACCTGGTACGGCAACACCACGGCCTGGTCGCTGTGGGGAAATGCCAGCAACACCTCTGCTAACGATCAACGCTCATCGGAGAAATACGCGGTAGGCGGACGTAGCCGATACAACATGACCGATTATGACTACCTGTTCGGGCAGGCGAGTTGGCTGACTGACCGCTACAACGGCTATCGCCAGCGTGATGTCGTAACTGCGGGTTATGGTCGTCAGTTCCTCAATGGGCCGGTGCACAGCCTGCGTTTTGAATTCGGTCCGGGTGTCCGTTACGACGAGTACACCAACGGCGAAGATGAAACCCAGCCGTTGGGTTATGCATCGGGCACCTATGCATGGCAGATGACGGACAACGCAAAATTCACCCAGGGTGTGTCGGTGTTTGGTGCTGAAGATACAACGCTGAACTCAGAAAGTGCGTTGAACATGGCCATCAACGAACACTTTGGACTCAAGGTGGCGTACAACGTAACCTGGAACTCATCACCACCTGATTCTGCACCGGAACATACCGATCGCCGAACCACGATTTCTTTAGGTTATAAAATGTAATATCGTCGGGCCGGGACTCTTCTCGGCCTGTTTTTTATTTTCTGAAACTGTGCTTATTTATATTAAACGGCGTTTTAAAATAAATAATGGGTTTGGTTTCTTCTTCATAATTTCTCCATAATTGCTTGTCAGACCTTATTCAGTTTATTTGACACGAATTGATAAATAATTTGACTAGGCAAAAATGTGATCCAGATCTACACTTACGGCACAGGCGAAAAAATCGCCTCAGGCATATCGCATTAAACGCATTAAATAAGTATGAGAATAAAATTATGAAAAAAATCAAAACCGCTACAGCAGCGATGGTGCTTTCCGCACTTTCATTTGGCGTATTTGCTGCTGATAATATGACACAACCTGCCAGTGACGTTAACAACCCAATCGGGATCGCTAAAGCCTCTGGTGTAGAAGCGGGCTCCAACATTGCCCCCGGCTCTCAGTCTACCGGCCAGTCAATGAATGACGCATTTGATGTACACAAGCTGGTGGCGGGTGAGTGGTCCTGATATTTCAACTGCCGCCTCTGACGCAATATATACGCTGTCATAGCCTGTCGAAAACCGGATTATGACGTACCGGTTTTTGTACCCTAAATTATCGTAAAGATAGTTAAATTTTATTCAGTAAATTACCGCCACGTTTTTGCTGACAAAATATTAGCCCCAGATCATTGCGGCCCAGCGCAACAGCAACATCGCGCCGCAAATAGCAATTAACACCACGACCATTTTCCAGTGCTTCACGGCAAATCTTTTTGTTGGCATAACCTAATCCTTGTCAGTTGATACCCTTAGTCTATCAAAATTTGCGCCAGAAAGCGCTCAACCCGGGACAACAGGTTATGCCGGAACACCGGTTCGGCTTAAAACCAATGGAATCTGTCAGCCAGAATCAATACCAGGCAAGCAGCGGAAAGTAGATTCAATATCACAACGGTTTTGCTGGATACATTCATGTGATACCCCTTCGATGTTTAAGGACCAAGTCAAGAATAGCTCAGCACTTTCGGATTGCGAGCCTCTGCCAGCAAAAGTTCATGAACGCATACAAAAGGATGTGCGGTTCAAAACGGTCGCAGAAGGTGCATTCGCCCTTTCAATAGTGTTACCATTACCCTGCTTGCCGTAAATCCGCATTTATCTGAAATCGGCAGGTGCACGATGACGACCCAATTTGACGATTGTTGGTCAGATGGTTTCGTAATCTACTGTTTAATCACGATTATTTTCTTTGTATATGCTCTTATGTGTGGGGCATCACTGCAAATAAGGATATAAAATGCCTGTAATTACTCTTCCTGATGGCAGCCAACGCCATTTCGACCACGCTGTTAGCCCAATGGATGTTGCCCTGGATATCGGTCCTGGACTCGCAAAAGCAACCATCGCAGGTCGCGTAAACGGCGAGCTGGTAGACGCGTCCGATCTGATTGAAAGCGATGCAACGCTTGCGATCATCACCGCGAAAGACGAAGAAGGTCTGGAGATCATTCGTCACTCCTGTGCGCACCTGTTAGGCCATGCTATCAAGCAACTGTGGCCAAACACCAAAATGGCGATCGGCCCGGTTATCGACAACGGTTTCTATTACGACGTTGACCTTGACCACACCCTGACTCAGGAAGATATCGACGCGCTCGAGAAACGAATGCACGAGCTCGCCGAAACCAACTATGACGTCATTAAGAAGAAAGTCAGCTGGCACGAAGCGCGTGAAACCTTCGTGAAGCGCGGCGAGAACTACAAAGTCTCGATTCTTGATGAAAACATCGCTCATGATGACAAGCCAGGCTTGTACCATCACCAGGAATACGTCGACATGTGCCGTGGTCCGCACGTGCCGAATATGCGCTTCTGTCATCACTTCAAGCTGATGAAAATCGCAGGCGCTTACTGGCGTGGCGACAGCAACAACAAAATGTTGCAGCGTATCTATGGTACCGCGTGGGCCGATAAGAAAGCCCTGAACGCATACCTGCAACGCCTGGAAGAGGCGGCTAAGCGTGACCACCGTAAAATCGGTAAGCAGCTTGACCTGTATCATATGCAGGAAGAAGCGCCGGGGATGGTGTTCTGGCATAACGACGGCTGGACTATCTTCCGTGAACTGGAAACGTTCGTGCGCTCCAAGCTGAAAGAGTACCAGTATCAGGAAGTGAAAGGCCCGTTCATGATGGACCGTGTGCTGTGGGAAAAGACCGGCCACTGGGACAACTACAAAGATGCGATGTTCACCACTTCGTCTGAGAACCGTGAATACTGCATCAAGCCAATGAACTGCCCGGGCCACGTTCAGATCTTCAACCAGGGTCTGAAATCCTACCGCGATCTGCCGCTGCGTATGGCGGAGTTCGGTAGCTGCCACCGTAACGAGCCATCAGGTGCGCTGCACGGTCTGATGCGTGTTCGTGGCTTTACTCAGGATGATGCGCATATCTTCTGTACTGAAGATCAGGTCCGTGAAGAAGTTAACGCCTGTATTCGTATGGTCTACGATATGTACAGCACCTTTGGCTTCGAGAAGATCGTGGTCAAACTCTCAACGCGTCCGGAAAAACGTATCGGCAGCGATGAGACATGGGATCGCGCAGAGGCGGATCTTGCCGTAGCGCTGGAAGAGAACGGTATTCCGTTCGAATACCAGCTGGGCGAGGGCGCATTCTACGGTCCGAAAATTGAATTTACCCTGTATGACTGCCTCGATCGCGCATGGCAGTGCGGAACGGTACAGCTGGACTTCTCCCTGCCGCAGCGTTTAAGCGCCTCTTATGTTGGCGAAGACAACGAGCGTCAGGTGCCGGTTATGATTCACCGTGCGATTCTCGGTTCACTGGAGCGCTTCATCGGCATCCTGACCGAAGAGTTCGCGGGCTTCTTCCCAACCTGGCTTGCGCCAGTGCAGGTCGTGGTGATGAACATTACCGATTCTCAGGCGGATTACGTTAAAGAATTGACGCAGAAACTACAAAATGCGGGCATTCGCGTAAAAGCAGACTTGAGAAATGAGAAGATTGGCTTTAAAATCCGCGAGCACACTTTACGTCGTGTCCCGTATATGTTGGTCTGTGGTGATAAAGAGGTGGAAGCAGGCAAAGTTGCCGTTCGCACCCGCCGTGGTAAAGACCTGGGGAGCCTGGACGTAAGTGAAGTGATTGAGAAGCTGCAACAAGAGATTCGCAGCCGCAGTCTTCAACAACTGGAGGAATAAGGTATTAAAGGCGGAAAACGAGTTCAAACGGCACGTCCGAATCGTATCAATGGCGAGATTCGCGCCCAGGAAGTTCGCTTAACAGGTCTGGAAGGCGAGCAGCTGGGGATTGTGAGTCTGAGAGAAGCGATCGAAAAGGCTGAAGAAGCTGGAGTAGATTTAGTTGAAATCAGCCCTAACGCCGAACCGCCAGTTTGTCGTATCATGGACTACGGCAAGTTCCTTTATGAAAAGAGTAAGTCTTCTAAGGAACAGAAGAAGAAGCAAAAAGTTATCCAGGTTAAGGAAATTAAATTCCGTCCTGGTACCGACGATGGCGATTATCAGGTAAAACTCCGCAGCCTGATTCGCTTTCTGGAAGATGGCGATAAGGCCAAGATCACGCTGCGTTTCCGCGGTCGTGAGATGGCCCACCAACAGATTGGTATGGAAGTGCTTAACCGCGTCCGTGACGATCTGAGTGAACTGGCAGTAGTCGAATCCTTCCCTACGAAGATCGAAGGCCGCCAGATGATCATGGTGCTCGCTCCTAAGAAGAAACAGTAAGGCCTTCAAGCAGCAAAATCTGTGGAGCCTTCGGGCCCCATAGGTTTTGTTCGCCTATGTTTCGTTTATTTAACAATGCGAAGTGGAAGTTATTAAAATGCCAAAAATTAAGACCGTACGCGGTGCTGCTAAGCGCTTCAAAAAAACCGGTAAAGGTGGTTTTAAGCACAAGCACGCTAACCTGCGTCACATTCTGACTAAGAAAGCTACCAAGCGTAAACGTCACCTGCGTCCAAAAGCCATGGTTTCTAAAGGCGATCTGGGCCTGGTCATCGCGTGCCTGCCGTACGCATAAGTCGTTAACGTTTAACTTTTTTAACTTAGAATAGATACAGGAGAGCACACATGGCTCGCGTAAAACGTGGTGTAATTGCACGTGCACGTCACAAGAAAATTTTGAAACAAGCTAAAGGCTACTACGGTGCGCGTTCACGCGTATACCGCGTTGCCTTCCAGGCTGTTATCAAAGCAGGTCAGTACGCTTACCGTGACCGTCGTCAGCGTAAGCGTCAGTTCCGTCAACTGTGGATTGCGCGTATCAACGCAGCAGCACGTCAGAACGGTATTTCTTACAGCAAATTCATCAACGGCCTGAAAAAAGCCTCTGTTGAAATCGACCGTAAGATCCTGGCTGACATCGCAGTATTCGACAAAGTAGCGTTCACCGCTCTGGTCGAAAAAGCGAAAGCAGCACTGGCATAAGCCAGTTGAGAGAGGGGGCTTTGCCTCCTCTTTTCATTTAACACCATCAGAAGATTGACATTTATCCGTGCAGGCTTTTCAATAAGGTCTTAACGGTTTTTACCCTACAAGGTAACGCAAGCATGAATGCTGCTATTTTCCGCTTCTTCTTTTACTTTAGCACCTGACTTCAGGAGGCTAGCGCGTGAAAGATGAAACGAAAAACAGCGCCAGATAAGCCTCCCGATGGAGGCTTTTTTTGTGCCTGAAGTTAAGAGAATACGTCCAACAATTCGGTGTCTGCACCGACATAATGAGGAAAACCATGTCACATCTCGCAGAGCTGGTTGCCAGTGCAACGGCCGCCATTAACCAGGCCTCAGATGTTGCCGCGTTAGACAATGTCCGCGTCGAATATCTGGGCAAGAAAGGGCATTTGACCCTTCAGATGACTACCCTGCGTGAACTGCCAGCAGAGGAGCGCCCGGCAGCCGGTGCAGTGATTAACGAAGCCAAAGAGCAGGTACAGCAGGCGCTGAACGCGCGTAAAGCCGAGCTGGAAAGCGCAGTCCTGAATGCGCGCCTGGCGGCAGAAACGATAGACGTCTCTCTGCCGGGTCGTCGTATTGAAAACGGCGGTCTGCATCCGGTTACCCGTACTATCGATCGTATTGAAAGTTTCTTCGGTGAGCTCGGCTTTACCGTGGCGACTGGCCCGGAAATTGAAGATGACTACCACAACTTCGATGCCCTGAACATTCCTGGCCATCATCCGGCACGTGCTGACCACGACACTTTCTGGTTTGACGCCACCCGTCTGCTGCGTACCCAGACCTCCGGCGTGCAGATCCGCACCATGAAGGAACAGGAGCCGCCAATCCGCATCATCGCGCCGGGTCGCGTATACCGTAACGACTACGATCAGACCCACACCCCAATGTTCCACCAGATGGAAGGTCTGATTGTTGATAAAAACATCAGCTTTACCAACCTGAAAGGCACGCTGCACGATTTCCTGAACAACTTCTTTGAGGAAGATTTGCAGGTTCGCTTCCGTCCGTCCTACTTCCCGTTCACTGAACCGTCTGCGGAAGTTGACGTGATGGGTAAAAACGGCAAATGGCTGGAAGTGCTGGGCTGCGGCATGGTGCATCCAAACGTGCTGCGCAACGTGGGTATCGATCCGGAAGTGTATTCCGGCTTTGCGTTCGGTATGGGCATGGAGCGTCTGACCATGCTGCGCTACGGCGTGACCGATTTACGTGCGTTCTTCGAAAACGATCTGCGTTTCCTCAAACAGTTTAAATAAGGGCAGGACAGAACAATGAAATTCAGTGAACTGTGGTTACGCGAATGGGTGAACACCACGCTGGACAGCGACGCGCTTTCCAACCAGATCACCATGGCGGGTCTGGAAGTTGACGGTGTAGAGCCGGTTTCTGGCGCCTTCACCGGCGTGGTCGTGGGCGAAGTGGTTGAATGCGGTCAGCACCCTAACGCTGACAAACTGCGCGTAACAAAAGTCAATGTGGGCGGTGACCGTCTGCTGGATATCGTCTGCGGTGCGCCAAACTGCCGTCAGGGCCTGAAAGTGGCCGTGGCGACCGTCGGTGCGGTGCTGCCGGGCGATTTCAAAATCAAAGCGGCTAAGCTGCGCGGTGAGCCGTCTGAAGGCATGCTGTGCTCCTTCTCCGAACTGGGTATTTCCGACGATCACTCCGGCATTATTGAACTGCCGCAGGATGCGCCAGTTGGTACCGATATCCGCGAATACCTGAAGCTTGATGACAACACCATCGAAATCAGCGTAACGCCAAACCGTGCTGACTGTTTAGGCATCATCGGTGTGGCCCGCGACGTGGCCGTGCTGAACCAGACTGAACTGAACGTGCCGGAGATCGCTCCGGTTGAGGCAACCATCAGTGACGTGCTGCCGATACAGGTAGACGCGCCTGAGGCCTGCCCACGCTACCTCGGTCGTGTGGTGAAAGGTATTAACGTTAAAGCGCCAACCCCGCTGTGGATGAAAGAGAAACTGCGTCGCTGCGGTATCCGTTCTATCGATGCAGTCGTCGACGTCACCAACTATGTTCTGCTGGAGCTGGGCCAGCCAATGCACGCCTTTGATAAAGATCGTATCGAAGGTGGGATCGTCGTGCGCATGGCGAAAGAGGGCGAAACCCTGGTTCTGCTGGACGGCAGCGAAGCGAAACTGAACGCTGACACCCTGGTGATTGCCGATCACAACAAAGCGCTGGCGATGGGCGGGATCTTCGGCGGCGAGCACTCTGGCGTTAACGACGAGACGCAAAACGTCCTGCTGGAATGCGCGTTCTTCAGCCCGCTCTCCATCACCGGCCGCGCACGCCGTCACGGTCTGCACACTGATGCTTCTCACCGCTACGAGCGTGGCGTGGATCCTGCGCTGCAATACAAAGCGATGGAGCGTGCGACTCGCCTGCTGATCGCCATCTGCGGCGGCGAAGCGGGTCCGGTTATCGATGTGACCAACGAAGCGACGCTGCCGAAGCGTGCGACCATTACCCTGCGCCGCAGCAAGCTGGATCGCCTGATTGGTCACCACGTTGCCGATGCGCAGGTGACCGACATTCTGACGCGTCTGGGCTGCGAAGTCACTGAAGGTCAGGACGAGTGGAAAGCCGTTGCGCCATCCTGGCGTTTTGACATGGAGATCGAAGAAGATCTGGTGGAAGAAGTGGCCCGCGTGTACGGCTACAACAACATCCCTGACGAGCCGGTGCAGGCGGGTCTGGTGATGGGCAGCCATCGCGAAGCCGATTTGTCTCTGAAGCGTGTGAAAACCATGCTGAACGACAAAGGCTACCAGGAAGTGATCACCTACAGCTTCGTTGATCCTAAGCTGCAACAGCTGATCCACCCGGGTCAGGAAGCGCTGATCCTGCCAAGCCCGATTTCCAGCGAGATGTCAGCGATGCGTCTGTCCCTGTGGACGGGACTGCTGGGCACTATCGTTTATAACCAGAACCGTCAGCAAAACCGTGTACGTATTTTCGAAAGCGGTTTGCGCTTTGTACCGGATACTCAGGCGAATTTAGGCATCCGTCAGGATCTCATGCTGGCCGGCGCCATCAGCGGTAACCGCTATGAAGAGCACTGGGACCTGGCAAAAGGGACGGTTGATTTCTACGATATGAAGGGCGATCTGGAAGCGATTCTCGATCTGACCGGTAAATTATCCGAAATTGAATTCCGCGCAGAAGCGATTCCAGCCCTGCATCCGGGTCAGAGTGCGGCGATCTATTTAGACGGCAAACGCGTTGGTTTCATTGGGGTTGTTCACCCGGAGCTGGAACGTAAGCTGGATCTGAATGGCCGTACCATCGTATTCGAACTGGAGTGGAACCCGGTTGCAGACCGCGTCATTCCTCAGGCGCAGGACGTCTCACGCTTCCCGGCAAACCGCCGTGATATCGCGGTTGTGGTCGCTGAAAATGTGCCCGCAGCAGATATTTTGGCCGAATGTAAGAAAGTTGGCGTAAATCAGGTAGTTGGCGTAAACTTATTTGACGTGTACCGCGGCAAGGGCGTAGCAGAAGGTTTCAAGAGCCTCGCTATTAGCCTTATCCTTCAGGATACCAGCCGTACACTCGAAGAAGAGGAGATTGCCGCTACCGTCGCCAAATGTGTAGAGGCATTAAAAGAGCGATTCCAGGCATCATTGAGGGATTGAACCTATGGCGCTTACAAAAGCTGAAATGTCAGAATATCTGTTTGATAAGCTTGGGCTTAGCAAACGGGATGCCAAAGAGCTGGTAGAGCTGTTTTTCGAAGAGATCCGTCGTGCTCTGGAAAATGGTGAGCAGGTTAAACTCTCCGGCTTTGGCAATTTTGATTTGCGAGACAAAAACCAACGTCCGGGCCGTAACCCGAAGACGGGGGAAGATATTCCCATTACAGCCCGCCGCGTGGTGACCTTCAGACCCGGACAGAAGTTAAAAAGCCGTGTCGAAAACGCAACGCCCAAAACAGAGTAATATGAACTAACTAAAAAGGCCGCTCACGCGGCCTTTTTTCTTTGCGCTATTTGCCAAACCCGCCGTAAAATCAATGATATCTCAACCGGATAACCTATCGTCTATGCTTGATCTTGCCCGTCGCCAGCACCGCTCCGATCTCCGCCGCCTGTGTCTGCTCGGGGTGCTGTTGATTGTCGCCACCACCGTCAGCCTGTGTGCGGGCGATCGGTGGTTGGGGCCGGAAAGCTGGTTTACGCCTGAAGGACAGCTCTTTGTCTGGCAGATCCGCCTGCCGCGGACGCTGGCGGTCCTTTTAGTCGGCGCGGCGCTGGCGCTGTGCGGTACGATCATGCAGGCATTATTTGAAAACCCCCTGGCGGAACCCGGACTTCTCGGGGTCTCGAATGGCGCAGGCGTCGGGCTTATCGCCGCCGTGATGCTGGGGGGAAGCGAGCTCTCCGCCTGGGGGATTAGCCTCAGCGCAATCCTTGGCGCGCTGTTGATCACCCTTATCCTTCTGCGCTTTGCCCGTCGCCACTTATCCACCAGCCGGCTGCTGCTTGCCGGGGTAGCGTTGGGGATCATCTGTAGTGCGCTGATGACCTGGGCCGTCTACTTCTCCACCTCCTTCGATCTGCGCCAGTTAATGTACTGGATGATGGGGGGATTTGGTGGCGTCGACTGGCGTCAGGGGTGGCTGATGGTGCTCCTGATCCCGGTCATCCTGTGGACGGCGTTCCAGGCGCAGCCGCTTAATATTCTCGCGCTGGGGGAAACGTCTGCTCGCCAGCTCGGGATGCCGATTGGATTCTGGCGCAACGTGCTGGTTATCGCCATCGGCTGGATGGTGGGCGTAAGCGTGGCGCTGGCGGGGGCGATTGGCTTTATTGGGCTGGTGATCCCGCATATGCTGCGTCTGTGCGGTATTACGGACCACCGAACCCTGCTCCCGGCCTCGGCGGTTGCCGGGGCGGCAACGCTGCTGATTGCCGATATCATCGCCCGGCTCGCCCTGACGGCCGCTGAGTTGCCCATAGGCGTGGTGACCGCAACGCTGGGCGCGCCGGTCTTTATCTGGCTACTATTAAAAGCTGGACGTTAAAACACAACCTGTAAGTCAACCTGAGGGAATGCTATGCAGTCTGATATTCTGAATACCGAAGTGACGACCATTGACGGCGAGAAAACCACGCTGGAAGGCTACAAGGGCAAGGTGCTGCTCATCGTTAACGTGGCGTCGAAATGTGGCCTTACGCCGCAGTATGAACAGCTGGAAAACATTCATAAAGCCTGGGAAAAAGACGGCTTTACCGTACTCGGCTTCCCGTGCAACCAGTTCCTGGGCCAGGAGCCGGGTAGCGAAGAGGAGATTAAGACCTTTTGCAGCACAACCTATGGCGTGACGTTCCCGATGTTCAGCAAAATTGACGTGAACGGGGAAAATCGTCATCCGCTGTATGCCAAACTGGTGGCCGCGGCGCCGACCGCCGTTGCGCCTGAAGAGAGTGGTTTCTATGAACGTATGGCGAGTAAAGGCCGCGCGCCGCTCTATCCGGACGATATTCTGTGGAACTTCGAAAAATTCCTGATTGGCCGTGACGGTCAGGTTGTGCAGCGTTTTTCGCCTGACATGACGCCTGAAGATCCTATCGTGATGGAATCAATCAAGCTGGCGCTGGCGAAATAATGACGCTGCTGATGCAGCTCACGGACGTTGCCGGGAAGGGACGTCTTGAGCCTGTGACTGCCGCAGTCAACGCAGGTGAAATCCTTCACCTGGTTGGGCCAAACGGCGCCGGAAAAAGCACGCTGCTGGCGCGCATGGCGGGGCTGACCACCGGGGAAGGAGAGATTACCTTTCTCGGGCAATCGCTCGTCGACTGGCTACCCGCTACACTCGCCTCCCGTCGAAGCTACCTGGTTCAGCAGCAGGTTCCCCCCTTTGCGATGCCCGTCTGGCACTACCTGACGCTGCATCTGCCTGATAAAAATCAGGTGGGCTTGCTCAACGAGGTTGCTGCGGCGCTCGGGTTAGACGACAAGCTTACCCGGCAGGCAAATCAGCTTTCCGGCGGCGAGTGGCAGCGCGTGCGTCTGGCCGCCGTTATCCTTCAGATCCATCCGGCGGGAAATCCTCACGGGCGGTTGCTGCTGCTGGACGAGCCGATGAGCGGGCTGGACGTTGCCCAGCAGGCTGCGCTGGATACCCTGCTCAGCGCGCTGTGTCGCAAGGGGATCGCCATCGTGATGAGCAGCCATGATTTAAACCATACGTTGCGGCACGCGCATCGGGTGTGGTTGCTGGCGCGTGGCAAGCTGATTGCCAGCGGAACGCGCGACAGCGTGCTGACGGCCGCAAATCTTGCGAGCGCTTACCACATGTCGTTCCGGAGGCTGGATATTGAAGGCCACAAGATGCTCATTTCCACGGCGCAGGAATAACCTTTCTTGCACAGCTGCATAGATGCACGCTAAATTACCGAAAGAACAAAAAAAGCAGAGGATTCGTCTGAAATGCGATTCTGGTTTCTCCTTGTTGCGGCGCTCTTTCTTGCAGGATGCAGCAGCCATCGTGCACCTCCGCCCAACCCACGACTTTCTGATTCCATTACGGTCATTGCCAGCCTGAACGATCAGCTCAGCAACTGGCGCGGCACCCCTTATCGCTACGGCGGCATGAGCCGGGGCGGGGTGGATTGCTCGGGATTCGTGCTGATGACCTTCCGCGATAAATTTGACCTCCAGCTTCCGCGTGAAACGCGTATGCAGGCGAAAATCGGCACTGAAATTGATAAAGACGAACTCCTGCCCGGCGATCTGGTCTTTTTTAAAACGGGCTCCGGTGAAAGCGGCCTTCATGTCGGCATTTATGACACCGATAATCAGTTCATTCATGCCTCGACCAGCCGTGGCGTGATGCGCTCCTCTCTGGATAATGTTTACTGGCGTAAAAACTTCTGGCAGGCCAGACGTATTTAACCGCTGCATAAAAATGCAGTGCGGAGGGCCTGGCGGTGAAAATAGACGTCAGGCTTTTCTTACGGGTTGATTAAAGTTAAATTTTTTGCCCAATTATTTATGGCTGCATGTGCCTGTTTTATCTAAAACTGGCTATTATTCAATAACCAGGATAAAATTAATTAAGATTCAGGGAAAAATCTGAAAATTAATACGGAAAGAATGAAATTAATCTTATTAAAATCAAGACAGTGGAATTGTGCCTGCAATTGCTCCAGGATGTTCTCTCTCATCTTTAATGCAGGACAAGCGCGATGATTATTACGCTAGATAATGCTTACCAGTCTGAACTTTTACTCCTTCCGGCGCGTGATAGTGCAGGTTTGCTTAAAGGTTTAGAGATTTTGGTTAACTTTACTGGCGTGGGTGCGGACGTACGGATCCCGACTGAACTGGTTATCCCACATCTTTCTCACGAAGATGAATTAGCGCTGTTTCAGGAGAAACTGCAATTACTCGATACCTGTAAGCTATTTTTTATTCAGCATCAGTTAATTGCATGGATCAATATTACACCTGCAATTGTTGAGTTTTTATTAACTAATGAGAACGCTGTTTCAATCCTTGAGCGATATCCGTTTCTTGAGTTTACTGTTAATGAGAACTATCCAGGTTTAAATAACGGGAAAGACGATCCCTGTCTGGCAAGAATGGCGATCCATTTCCCCTTAGTGCTGGCTAACTTCGGTGCAGGGGCTGCGTCCCTTAAACCGGTTTATGATGGTCTGTTCAAACGGGTGATTGTGGATAAAAACTTTATCCAGCAGCGCGTGTCGGCACTCTCGTTTGAGCCTTTTATGCGCGCTATTCTCTGGCAGATCGCGCCGCATTGCCAGTCGGTCATGGTCTCGGGAATTGACGATCACGGCATCTTACAACGCGTGCTGCCCTTCAATTTTGGTGCAATGCAGGGAAGCCTGTGGCCTGCCGTCCCGGCAGAGCGGGTCACGACTCTCGTTCAGCAATAACCCCTTTCTTCGCCCGTGTTTACGTCCAGGGAAACCCTCTACACTTAAAGCAGGAGGACTTATGACCCTGTCTTTTACTGCTCACTGGCACGATGAATTACCCGGCTTTTACACCGCGCTTAAGCCAACGCCTTTACAAAACGCGCGTCTTATCTGGCATAACGATGCCTTAGCGGATTCGCTTGGCATCCCTGCGACACTTTTTCAGCCAGAAAAAGGCGCCGGCGTCTGGGGCGGCGAAACGCTGCTCCCGGGCATGAAGCCGCTGGCTCAGGTCTACAGCGGACATCAGTTTGGCGTCTGGGCGGGACAGCTCGGCGATGGTCGCGGCATCCTGCTGGGTGAACAGGTTCTGCCGAATGGCGAAACGCTCGACTGGCACCTGAAAGGGGCAGGGCTAACCCCGTACTCACGCATGGGGGATGGCCGCGCGGTGCTGCGTTCAACCATCCGTGAAGCTCTGGCTTCCGAGGCGATGCATGCCCTGGGGATCCCCACCTCACGCGCGCTGTCCATTGTCACCAGCGACACGCCGGTGGCCCGCGAAACGATGGAGCAGGGGGCGTTGCTGGTCCGCGTGGCGGAAAGCCATCTGCGTTTCGGTCATTTTGAACACTTCTACTATCGCCGCGAGCCGGATAAAGTCCGCCAGCTTGCCGATTACGCCCTTCGCCGTCACTGGCCGCACCTGCAAAACGAACCAGACCGCTATGTTCTCTGGTTCCGGGATATTGTCGCCCGCACTGCCGCAATGATTGCCCGCTGGCAGGCCGTCGGCTTTGCCCACGGGGTGATGAATACCGACAACATGTCCCTGTTAGGGCTGACGTTTGACTACGGTCCGTACGGCTTCCTTGATGACTATCAGCCGGGTTACATCTGTAATCATTCGGACTATCAGGGGCGTTACCGTTTCGATAACCAGCCTGCGGTGGGGCTGTGGAACCTTCAGCGGCTTGCGCAAAGCCTGTCGCCGTTTATCGACGTCGATGCCCTGAACGATGCGCTGGACAGCTATCAGGAGGTCCTGCTGCGGGAATACGGTGTGTTAATGCGCAACAAGCTGGGGCTGATGACCCAGGAAAAAGGCGATAACGCGCTGCTGAATGGGCTGTTTGCAATCATGGCGCGGGAAGGCAGCGACTATACCCGAACCTTCCGTATGCTGAGCCAGACCGCGCAGCAGAGCGCCGCGTCACCGCTGCGCGACGAGTTCATCGATCGTCAGGCGTTTGATGACTGGTTTGCCGTTTACCGGACGCGTTTACAGCAGGAACAGATTGATGACGATACCCGCCAGACGCGGATGAAGGCGGTTAACCCGGCGATGGTGTTGCGCAACTGGCTGGCGCAGCGGGCTATTGAGCAGGCAGAGCAGGGGGACTATACCGAGCTGCATCGGCTGCATATCGCCCTGCGCACGCCGTTTGCCGACCGGGAGGATGACTATGTCAGCCGCCCGCCAGACTGGGGCAAGCGGCTGGAAGTGAGCTGCTCAAGCTAAGGGGCGAGAAAAACCTGCGGCGCGGCGTGCGCCGGATGTCTGCCGACGTGCACCTGCGCACCGTACCAGTGTGCCAGCGCGTCGGCCTGCAATACCGTCTCCGGTATGCCCTGAGAAACAATCCTGCCGTTGTGTAACAGCAGGATCCGGTCCGACCATAATGCGGCAAGATTGAGATCGTGCAGCACCACACAGGCGTGAAGATGGCCCTGACGGGTCAGCGATTTCAACAGGCGCAGCAGATGCTGCTGGTGGTAGAGATCCAGCGCGGAAGTGGGTTCGTCGAGAAACAGCCAGCCACGCGGCGTTCCGTCACGCCACAGCTGCGCCAGCGCGCGGGCGAGCTGAACGCGCTGCTGCTCGCCCCCCGAGAGGGCATGCCAGCGCCTGCCGGCCAGCGGCAGGCAACCGGTCAGCTGCAACACCTCACGCACAATCGACGGTTCCGGGTGACGCGTCCAGGGCGCACGCCCCATTCCAACGATCTCCTCCACCTGCCAGTCAAATCCAGGCTGAGACTGCTGACGCATCACCGCCCGATAGCGGGACAGCGTCTGCGGATGCCATTCACTTAGCGCTTTTCCCGCCAGCGAACAGCCGCCGCTGTCGGGTTTCAGGTAGCCGGTCAGCAGCCGCAGCAGCGTGGATTTCCCCGCGCCGTTGGGGCCGATCAATGTAACCAGCTCTCCCTGCGACAGTGACAGCGAAACGTTATCTGTCAGCGTGCGGCCAGACCGGGTAAAAGTAAGATTTTCAGCCGTATAACGTTCAGCCATGCTGTTCTCCACGACGAAAAATGAGCCATAAGAACCAGGGAGCGCCAAGGATACTGGTGAGCAGGCCGACCGGCATTTCTGCCGGAGCGACCAGGGTGCGCGCGACCGTATCCGCCACCAGCAGCAGTAAAGCGCCCGCGAGTACCGTGCCGGGGAGGGTTGCCCGGTGATCGGCGCCCAGCCACATGCGCATCAGGTGCGGCACCACGAGTCCGACAAAACCAATCACGCCGCTGACGGCGACAGCCGCCGCGACCAGCAGGGCGCTACATAACAGTAATATTCGCTGTACAAGGGCAACGTCCACGCCAAGGTAATGCGCTTCCTCCTCACCCAATTGCAGTAAATTTAACGCGCTGGCACAGCGCCAGATCGCCAGAACGGCAGGCACCATCAGCGAGGTCACGGCGAGTAGCGTTGACCACTGCGCCTGACCGAGACTTCCCATTCCCCAGAGTGAAAGCTGACGCAGCTGGGCGTCATTGCTGACCCACGAAAGCACACCCACTGCCGCACCGCACAGGGCATTGATGGCGATACCCACCAGCAACAGACGTGACAGAGAGGGGTCACGCTGCCTGCTGAGCAGGAAGATCACGCCAGTGGCTGCCAGCGCCCCAAGAAATGCCGCCAGCATAGGGGCGTAAAGCATCACCAGCGCGGGCAGCGAGAGCGGGAGCACCACCCACAGGGCGACGGCCAGCGCCGCACCGCTGCTGATCCCGAGCAGGCCCGGGTCGGCCAGCGGATTGCGGAACAGCCCCTGCATGACGCAGCCGGCGAGCGCCAATGACCCGCCAATCACCAGCGCCAGCAGTACGCGGGGCAGACGGATGGTAAGCCAGATCTGGCGTAGCGTCTCATCGCTGCCGCTCCACAGCACGTTCACCGGCAGGCGTAACGCCCCAAAACCGGTGGCCATGAACGTCATGACGGTAAGCAACCCCGCCAGAAGCCATAACGAT
The DNA here is from genome assembly GCF_048283985.1 of Enterobacter cloacae complex sp. 6730903. Taxonomy (NCBI): domain Bacteria; kingdom Pseudomonadati; phylum Pseudomonadota; class Gammaproteobacteria; order Enterobacterales; family Enterobacteriaceae; genus Enterobacter; species Enterobacter cloacae complex sp. 6730903. The sequence continues at coordinate 70,126 of NZ_JBLVXX010000016.1, forward strand.
AACGTGATGCGCCGGGACATCAGGGCAGTTGCTCCGCTCTGGCACGCAGCTGTTGTATGGCTTTCGGCGTGCGGACGCTGAAGCCCAGCAGGGCCATATCATCAATAGCCAGCATCTGCTTGCTTCGTCCCGCTGGCGTTTGCGCCAGACCGGGCAGTTTCCACAGATTTTCTTCGCCGCCCAGCGCGTTAAGGCCGTCCTGCGAAATCACCACCAGATCCGGCTGGCTGGCCATAATCCCCTCCTGCGAAAGCGGCTGATAGCGGGTAAAGCCCTGCATGGCGTTCTGCAACCCGGCGGCGCGTATTGCCGCATCCGCGCCGGTCTGTTGCCCGGCCGCCATTGCGGTCATTCCGCCGTGGCTGAGGATAAACAGCACCCGCTTGTTGAGCGGTGTTGAGGGCAGTGCCGCCACCGCCTGACGCAGCGAGCTGCGCAGGGTTTCCCCTTGCGCCTCATGATGCGTCGCCTGAGCTATCACCCGCACTTTTTCGTCAATCGCGCGCAGGTCAGGCGTGCCGGGAACGGTAACCACCCGGACGTGGCTCTGTTCAACCTGCTTCAGCGCCAGAGAGGGTTGCGCCTGGTCGCTTGCCAGCACCAGCGTCGGGCGTACGGACAAAATCCCCTCCGCATTCAGCTGGCGAAGATACCCCACGTCAGGCAGCGCGTTTGTCGCCTGCGGCCACTGGCTGGTACTGTCGCGCGCAACCAGAGAAGACTCCGCGCCGAGGGCGTAGACGATCTCCGTCACGTCACCGCCGAGGGCGACAATTCTCTCCGGCGCGGCGACGGCGACCAGCGGCAGGGCGCAGAGCAGGGCGAACCAGTTTTTCATGCGGCCAGCCCTTCTGGCGTCAGGGCGTCAATCTGGCGGCGCCACTGGCTCTGCTCAGGCTCGCCTTCGGTACGCTGGCCGTAGAGCTGGGCGATCTGAGTGCCATCCGCAGCAAACAGCTCCAGGCTGGTAACGTGTCCGTCCGCCGTAGGCTTGCGCGTTACCCACGTCTCGGCGATAGTCTCCTCCAGCAGATGCAGGGTAAAGATTGGGTTGAAGATGTTCAGCCAGCCTTTCATGGGCGTCAGATTTTCCACCACACCGGTGAAAATCTGCACGCAGCCGCGGTTGCCGACGAAGATCATGATTTCGTTTCCGTCCTGTCGCGCCGTCTCCAGCAGCTGTGCCAGCGCGCTGTTATCCACCTGACAGGCCAGATCGTCACTCACCAGACGAAACGCCTGCTGGCGGCTCAGGTTATGGCGCTTCAGTAAGCTAAAGAACTGATGCACGTCGGTCATGGCGCGCCACTCTTTCTCCACCGAGCCTGCATCAGCACCGTCGGAATGCGCAGGGGCATCGACAGCCTTTAGCGCCAGAGTGGGGTTATCGGCAATGATAAAACGGGTCAGCACGTCGCCCCAGGCGGCAACGTCGGTGTGATCCGTGGTGTAGACCTTCAGTAAAGCGTCGCCCTGATGATCGAAGAACTGTATGCTCTGACGTTCGCCGCGGGAGGTCGTTTCACTTATGTGAAACGCGCTCGCCCACTGGTTGAGGAACAAACGCAGATCCAGCGCGCGCGGATTCAGCACCAGCCCGGCGTGGCCGCCGAGGTGCTGGTGAGTAAATGCCCCGACCTGTTCGTGAACGGCGTATTCGTTACGGCAGATGCATTTGGTTTCCCCCACCGATTCCAACGCTGCCAGAATCTCACGGATTTCACCGCGCAGCCGCCAGGCGTCGTGTCCAACGCGCGCAAATGCCAGCTCTGCTTCGCTGATGTGCATTAATCCGGCGATATCACGGGCGTACTTACCCGGATGTTCTTCTTTAAGCTCAAGCCAGCGTGTGTAGTGACCCATAATCTTATCCTTCTGAATCGTTGCCCCGAAGGGAATTACCATTGATAACTGACGAAGATCTTGCCGTTGCGGCCATCCTGCGGGATGCCTTGTGGTGACCAGTAGGCTTTGTCGAAGGCGTTCCCCAGCACGAGGGTGGTGGTGATGCCTTTGAACTGCTGCTGACCTCTATAGCTGACGTAGAAATCATTCACTGCGTAGCCAGGCTGCTCGCTGTAGCTGCTGCTGATGTGCGTTGAGCGTTCGACGAAGGTGCCGATCCAGCCCACGGAGAAGCCGCTTTGCGCCACCGGGATATCCAGCTTGCTGGTGACGGTGTCCGGGTTGATGCTGGAGATGTACTCGCCCGTGTCGGTATCTTTCCCGCGCGTGCGGTTGTAGGCCACGTCGAGGTTGAACAGGCTGGTCGCGTAGGTTGCCATCATGTCCCAGCCCCAGATTTTGGCATTGGGTACGTTATAGGACATGGTGGTGGCCGCCGCAAAATCGACGGCGGTGGAGATGTAATCTTTCGCTTTGGTGTCGAAGTAGCTGGCTTTGAACTCCAGCGCGTCGTTGGCGAGCAGCAGATCGTCAAAACGTAGCCCAAAACCGAACTCCTGGGTTTCGTTAGTTTCCGGACGCAGGTTCGGGTTCGGCACCCAGTAGTTGGTGTAGACGCTGCCGATAGAGAAGTGCTTCGAGTCGTTATACATCTCGCCCATCGTTGGCGCGCGGAAGGCCTGGGCGTAAGAGCCGAACAGCATCAGCCAGTCGGCTGGATTCACGGTTAACCCGGCGCGTGATGACCACTTATCCGCATCCACGTCGTCGTAACCGTCGCTGCTGCCGCGGTAGTTGTCGTAACGCGTCCCGCCGAGAAGCGTTACCGGCAGGTCGCGCAGGGTGATCTCATCCTGCAACCAGCCGGAGCTGAAGTCGATCTTTGCGTCCGGGAAGCCGGTAGTCGCGCCGCCAGGGTGTTGCTCCTGACGATAGTATTCACCGCCGTAGGTCAGCAGGTGCGAGGCGAAGGAGTCGCTGAACAGGCGGGTGCGGTTTTCCACTTTGCCGCCTTTGGTGGTCTGCTTACGGAACTCGCCGCTGGCGTCGATGTTCTGGGCGTTGATCCGCGCTTCGGACCAGTAAATTTTTGCATCGGCGTTCAGCCAGTCGTTTCCGGCTGGCGCAATGCGGTAGCCAAGCTGGGCATCGCGCTGAATGGTGGAACGATCGGTCATCGGGTTACTGCTGCTGGCATCCGTGGTCTGCGGATTTTTCGGCTCCTGCGCGTCGTTGTTGTAGTAGCGCAGGGAGCCGCTCAGCGTCTGCGCCGGATCGATTTTCCAGCTGCCTTTCGCCAGCATATTGTTGATGGATTCGTCGTTTGGCGCCCTCGCGCCGTCACTCTGGCGAATGTCGCCGCGATCGCGGCTGGACCAGGAGACCAGACCGTCCAGGGTATCGGTGCGGCCATAGGCGCTGGCACCCATCCCGATGCTGTGATCGCCCGTCGCGCCGGTAGCAAATACGCGATAGCCGCTGTTTTTACCTGCATCCAGCAGATCGCTGGCGTCGACGGTGTCATACGAAATTACGCCGCCCAGCGCGCCGCTGCCGTACAGCAAGGCGGAAGGGCCGCGCACCAATTCGATACGTTTGATCAGCGCCGGATCGAGGAACGTACTGTTCAAGTGTCCGGTATCGGTGCCCTGGCGCACGCCATCCACCAGCACCAGCACGCCACGGCGATCATAACCCCGGAGGTTAACGTCCTGACCGTTGGTGCGCCCGGTGCCGTCCAGCGTCAGACCGGGCACCTTGCGCAGCAGGTCGGCGGCGGAGCCGGCGGTCTGGTTTTCCGGGGCGGTGGCGTCAACCACGCTCACCATCATGGGGGCTTCAAAGGCGCTGCGGGCATTGCCGGTGGCGGTGACGGTGATCTCGTCTGCGGCGGCAAACGTAACGCCCGGCAGGATGCTGACAATCGCCAGCGCCAGAAGAGACGGGCGTAAAGACGCGGATTGCAGGTGTGGCATAGCAACTCTCCATAAGAATTGAAAAGCGCTGGCTGCCTGGGGATCACCTGGGTGGCTGGCGAATGTGTTGTCTGGTTTATTTAGTCAGGATCAGTTTTCCGGCATTGGTCTGGCGCAGCAGGTAGTGCTGGCCGTCATGCTCGATAATAACCCGTCCCTCCTCACCTAACAGAGTTTTGCTGTCGATTCGGCGATCGGTGGGAGCAGGGGACGGCGCTGTGTGTGTTTTTGTTGGCGTTGCCGCGCTGTTATCGGTCGTTGACATAATGTTTATAAATAACAATCAATGTAACAATGATAATCATTATCAATAAACTGCAAATTCACGGCAAGCGTTTTTGTGAAAAAAGGGTGAGAGGATCAAATTTGTGGTAGAGGTGCGGTTTGATGCCCTCACCCCGACCCTCTCCCACGGGGAGAGGGATAAGGGCACGTACCGTAGGCCGGGTAAGCGCAGCGTCACCCGGCAGGATTTTAAAAGCGCGTGTCCACGGCTGAAGCCAGCATCTCCAGCAGCCGTTCGCTGTCTTCCCAGCTCAGGCACGGGTCGGTGATTGACTGGCCGTAGACCATTTGCTGTCCGGCGACGATCTTCTGCGTGCCTTCTTTGATAAAGCTCTCCGCCATAATTCCTGCAATGGCGGTCGAGCCGCTGCGGATCTGCTGGCAAACTTCCTCGCAGACGTCCAGCTGGCGGCGGTGCTGTTTCTGACAGTTGCCGTGGCTGAAATCCACCACCAGATGCTCCGGCAGGTCAAATTCCGCCAGCGTTTCACAGGCGGCGGCAATATCTTCTGCATGGTAATTTGGTTTTTTACCGCCACGCATAATGATATGTCCGAACGGGTTGCCGCTGGTCTGGTAGATGGTCATCTGGCCGTTTTTATCCGGGGAGAGGAACATATGGCTGGCGCGTGACGCGCGGATGGCATCTACCGCAATTCGGGTATTGCCGTCCGTTCCGTTTTTGAAGCCCACCGGACAGGAGAGCGCCGACGCCATTTCACGGTGGATCTGGCTTTCGGTGGTACGCGCGCCAATCGCGCCCCAGCTTATGAGGTCGGCAATAAACTGTCCGGTCACCATATCCAGAAATTCGGTGGCAGTCGGCACGCCCAGCTCGTTAACCTGTAACAGTAGCTTGCGCGCCAGCGCAATACCGTGATTTACCCGGTAGCTACCGTTCAGATCGGGATCGGAAATCAATCCTTTCCAGCCTACGACGGTACGCGGTTTTTCAAAGTAGGTACGCATCACGATCTCCAGGCGATCCTGATACGTGCCGCGCAGCGTCTGAAGGCGTTGTGCATAATCCATTGCCGCGTCCAGGTCGTGGATGGAGCAGGGGCCAATCACCACCAGAAGACGTTTGTCTTCACCATTGAGAATTTTTTCGATGCGGCGACGGGAGGCCGTCACATGGTCCGCCACCTCGGCGGATACGGGATGCAGCCGGGCCAGTTCAGCCGGTGTGACCAGGCTATCAATGCGCGCGGTGCGCAGTTCGTCGGTTTTGTTCATGGAATGTCTCAGAAATTTTTTGCTTCATCGGCAGACTACCGGGAAGTGATGGGCATCACCTTAAACCAATCCCTGCTGATTTCAAGTTCGGGGCACGTCGCCCCGAGGATGGCATGATAATAACTGAAACTGGATTAATGTACTAGCATATTAGTACATGCGGCGATTCAGCCCCATGATATCGAGGATCTTGGTGGCAATTTCTTCTACTGAATAGTTGGTACTGTTCAGCCAGGGAATTTGATTTTTCCGGTATAGCGCTTCGACTTCGGAGACTTCCATTCGGCACTGGCGCATCGAGGCGTAGCGGCTGTTCTCGCGACGTTCTTCGCGGATCGCCGCCAGGCGTTCCGGGTTGATGGTCAGCCCAAACAGCTTATGCTGGAGCGGCTTGAGCGCGGCGGGAAGCACCAGGTTATCCATATCATCGGCAATAAAGGGGTAGTTGGCGGCACGAATGCCAAACTGCATCGCCAGGTAAAGGCTGGTGGGGGTTTTACCGCAGCGCGACACGCCGAGCAAAATCACCTGCGCCTGGTCGAGATTGCGCAGGGAGATCCCGTCGTCGTGCGCCAGGGTGTAGTCAATGGCGGCAATACGCGCATCGTATTTGGTCAGGTTGCCGGGGTTCAACCCGTGGGTACGGTGGGCGATCGGCGTCGGGTCGAGCTTCAGCTCGCTTTGCAAGGGGGCAACCAGCGCCTGCACGATGTCCTGACAGAAGCCCTCGCTTTGCAGAATGATGTTGCGGATCTCAGGGATCACAATGGAATAGAACACCAGCGGACGAACGCCGGTCTGCTGGTAAATAGCGTCGATCTGGTCCTTAACCGCTTTGGCCCGGCTCTCATTTTCCACGAACGGCAGCGTGATGCTGTTTATCGATACCGGAAACTGCGACATCACCGCGTGTCCCAGCACCTCGGCGGTAATCGCCGTCCCATCAGAAATATAAAAAACGTGGCGATCGACAGCATTATCCATTTTATCCACCCTGAATAGCGTACCTAATTGTCTGAAAGCATAAATTAAAAAAGTTAATTTCACAGCAAAGAACTTATCTGAATTTTAAATGAAATGGTGTTTTTGATTTTCCTGAAAAGTGGATTTCATTTTTCGAATAGCGGCTTTATTTCTATGGTTTTTGCCGGAATCTATAGGAATCATCGGGTTAGCGAGTGCCGGGAAACTGTCCGAAAAGTTGAAAATTTAAATTGCTTACACGATTCACCGTTTTTTTAGCGGAAATAAATATGCCAGTATAAATACGTAGTCAGGTGTTTCTTACTCCGATCAAATATCACAAAAGGATTGTTTCGATGTCCAACAATGGCTCGTCACCGCTGGTGCTTTGGTATAACCAACTCGGCATGAATGATGTAGACAGAGTTGGGGGCAAAAATGCCTCCCTGGGTGAAATGATTACAAATCTGTCCGGTATGGGTGTCTCCGTACCAAACGGGTTTGCCACGACCGCCGATGCGTTTAACCTGTTTTTAGACCAGAGCGGTGTAAACCAGCGCATTTACGACCTGCTGGATAAAACGGATATTGATAATGTCACCGAGCTTGCCAAAGCCGGGGCGCAGATCCGCCAGTGGATTATCGACACACCTTTCCAGCCGGAACTGGAAAAAGCCATTCACGACGCGTACAACCAGCTCTCCGCTGACGATGCGCAGGCCTCCTTTGCCGTGCGCTCTTCCGCCACCGCGGAAGATATGCCGGATGCTTCTTTCGCCGGGCAGCAGGAAACCTTCCTCAACGTCCAGGGTTACGAGGCGGTGCTGGTGGCGGTGAAGCATGTGTTTGCTTCCCTGTTCAACGACCGCGCCATCTCCTATCGCGTCCATCAGGGCTATGACCACCGTGGCGTGGCGCTCTCCGCAGGCGTACAGCGCATGGTGCGTTCCGACGTGGGCTCTTCCGGCGTGATGTTCTCTATCGACACTGAATCCGGCTTCGACCAGGTGGTGTTTATCACCTCCGCGTGGGGTCTGGGCGAGATGGTGGTGCAGGGGGCGGTAAACCCTGACGAATTCTACGTGCACAAGCCTACGCTGGCGGCTAACCGTCCGGCAGTGGTACGTCGCACCATGGGCTCGAAAAAAATCCGCATGATCTATGCTCCGACGCAAGAGCATGGCAAGCAGGTCACCATTGAAGATGTACCGCAGGAGCAGCGGGATCGCTTCTCGCTGACCGACGCCGAAGTGGAAGAGCTGGCGAAGCAGGCGGTGCAGATTGAAAAACACTATGGCCGTCCAATGGACATCGAGTGGGCGAAAGACGGACACACCGGCAAGCTGTTTATCGTGCAGGCACGTCCGGAAACCGTCCGTTCACGCGGTCAGGTCATGGAGCGCTACACGCTGCACGCGCAGGGCAAAATTGTCGCGGAAGGCCGCGCAATTGGTCACCGCATCGGTGCCGGTCCGGTGAAAGTGATCCACGACATCAGCGAGATGAACCGCATTCAGCCTGGCGACGTGCTGGTGACCGACATGACCGACCCGGACTGGGAACCGATCATGAAAAAAGCGGCCGCCATCGTCACCAACCGCGGCGGCCGTACCTGTCACGCGGCTATCATCGCCCGTGAGCTGGGGATACCGGCGGTGGTCGGCTGCGGTGACGCGACCGAACGCATGAAGGACGACCAGAAGGTGACGGTCTCCTGTGCCGAAGGCGACACCGGCTACGTGTATGCCGATATCCTCGACTTCAGCGTGAAAAGCTCCAGCGTGGATACCATGCCGGACCTGCCGCTGAAGATCATGATGAACGTCGGTAACCCGGACCGCGCGTTTGACTTCGCCTGCCTGCCGAACGAAGGCGTGGGCCTGGCGCGTCTGGAATTTATTATTAACCGTATGATCGGGGTGCACCCGCGTGCGCTGCTGGAGTTCGACGACCAGGACGCAAAACTGCAAAACGAAATCCGCGAGATGATGAAGGGTTACGACTCGCCGAGAGAGTTCTATGTGGGTCGTCTGACGGAAGGGATCGCCACGCTCGGCGCGGCCTTCTACCCGAAACGCGTGATCGTGCGTCTGTCGGACTTTAAGTCCAACGAATACGCCAACCTGGTGGGCGGCGAACGCTACGAGCCGGAAGAAGAGAACCCGATGCTGGGCTTCCGCGGCGCCGGACGCTACGTGTCGGAAAGCTTCCGCGACTGCTTCGCGCTGGAGTGCGAGGCGGTAAAACGCGTGCGCAATGACATGGGGCTGACCAACGTGGAAATCATGATCCCGTTCGTCCGTACCGTGGATCAGGCGAAAGCGGTGGTGGATGAGCTGGCGCGTCAGGGGCTGAAGCGCGGCGAGAACGGGCTGAAGATCATCATGATGTGTGAAATTCCGTCCAACGCCCTGCTGGCCGAGCAGTTCCTGGAGCACTTCGACGGCTTCTCCATTGGCTCGAATGACATGACGCAGCTGGCGCTCGGCCTGGACCGCGACTCCGGCGTTGTCTCTGAGCTGTTCGATGAGCGTAACGAGGCGGTGAAAGCGCTGCTCTCCATGGCCATCCGCGCGGCGAAGAAACAGGGTAAATATGTCGGGATTTGCGGGCAGGGTCCTTCTGACCATGAAGACTTTGCGGCCTGGCTGATGGACGAGGGGATTGATAGCCTCTCCCTGAACCCGGACACCGTGGTGCAGACCTGGCTGAGCCTGGCAGAGCTGAACAAGTAAAACCTGCACAACCTGAAAAAGGCGAGGATATCTGTCCTCGCCTTTTTTATTTTCCTGCGAATATGCTCACCATCACAAATAAAGCAAAAAACCAAATATCATAATTTATCTGTTAATTTAGACAATTGTTAGCGGGCAGGGCGTTGCTAATACTTGAGCCTTACCGCGTACATCCGTCGGGATGATGCGCGACTGGTTGAAATACGTTTTAACCTGATAAAAAGGCAAATAACAATGACAATCTCCTCTGTATTACGTACCAAAGATAAAATAGGTTATGGCCTCGGCGATATGGCCAGCGCGCTGGTCTGGCAAACGGCAACGTTATTTCTCGCTTATTTCTATACGGACGTATTCGGTTTGCCGGCGGCCATTATGGGCACCATGTTTTTAGTGGTGCGCGTGGTCGATGCGTTTGTCGACCCGTGCATTGGCGCGCTGGTGGACCGCACTCAGACTCGCCACGGTCGTTTTCGTCCCTGGCTGCTCTGGTTTGCCATTCCGTTTGGCGTGAGCTGCCTGATTACCTTCTACGTACCGGATGCCGGGGCGACGGCAAAAATTGTCTATGCCTGCGTAACCTATGCCATCCTGAGCCTGATCTACTCCGCGATTAACGTCCCTTACTGCGCCATGCCCGGCGCGCTGACGCTCGACCCGCGCGAACGCCACTCGCTGCAATCCTGGCGCTTTGGCCTGTCGTTTATCGGCGGATTGATTGTAACGGTCATCGCGCTGCCACTGGTCTCATTATTAGGCCAGGGGAATGTGCAAAAAGGCTATTTCTATGCCATGAGCCTGATGGGGCTGCTGGGTATTGTTTTATTCTTCTGCTGCTTCTTTATGACCCGGGAGCGTTACTCGCCGCGCAATGACACCTCCGGCTCGATGCTGACGGATTTAAAACTGCTGGCCGCCAATAGCCAGTGGCGAATTGTTTTTCTGTTTAATATTTTACTGTTAACCGCCGTCGTGACGCGTGGCTCTGCGACCATGTATTACGTCAACTATGTTCTGTTACGTCCGGAACTGGTTTTTGCCTTTATTGTTTCCGGCATGGTGGCCTCCTTAAGCGGCGCATTATTATCTGAACGCCTGCTGGGGAAATTTGACCGGGTGCGTGCCTATCAGTGGACCATTATTTCTTTCGTTATTTTTGGCGCGCTGATTTTCTTCATTCCGCCTTCGCAGGTGTGGCTGATATTCGGTCTGAATATTGTGTTTAGCTTTATTCAGAACCTGACCACGCCGCTGCAATGGACGATGTTCTCCGATGTGGTGGACTACGAAGAACACCGTAGCGGCCGCCGCCTGGACGGGCTGGTCTTTTCTACCGCCCTGTTTGCCATCAAATTTGGGCTGGCGCTGGGTGGGGCGGTGGTCGGTTGGGTGCTTGGCATGGTGGATTACGCTCCCGGTCAGGCAAACCAGGCGCCTCACGTTCTTGCAACCATCAATGCCCTGTTCACCCTGATCCCCTGCGCGCTGTTCCTCTGCATGGTGGCGCTCCTTGCCATCTACAAACTTAACAGCCGGCTGGTGGACAGCATCGCCCGCGAGCTGGCCAGCAAACGCGATAGTCGAAACGATGCGGGGCAGCTCAGCCCGGCAACCCAATCCGCACTACAGGAGTAAACCATGACTGCGATCTACAAGGACGCGGGACGTCCCGTACACGAGCGTGTCGCTGATTTACTGGCGCGTATGACGCCGGAAGAGAAATTTGCCCAGATGCACGCGTACTGGCTGATCCTCGAAGAACACGGCAACCACCGCGAGCGCAGCGATCTGAGCGATGAATTCGCTGGCGTAAGCGAACAGGCGTCCCTCGGCGAAAGGCTGAAGCTCGGCGTCGGGCAGATCACCCGCCCGCTCGGCACGCACATTGTTGATGCAAAAACCGGCGTGCGTGCCGCCAACCGGCTGCAACGCATGATGATGGAGGAGACCCGGCTCGGCATTCCGGCGCTGTTTCATGAGGAGTGTCTGGTGGGGCTGCTGTGCAAAGATGCAACCCTGTTCCCGTCGTCGCTGAACTACGGTTCCACCTGGGACCCGGCGCTGGTGCAGCGCGCGGCGGAGCAGATTGGCAAAGAGGCCCGATCCGTCGGGTGCCAGCAGGGGCTGGCCCCGGTGCTGGATGTCTCGCGCGATGTGCGCTGGGGACGGACGGAAGAGACCTTTGGGGAAGATCCGTGGCTGGTAGGGGTAATGGCGACGGCCTACGTGAAGGGGTTGCAGGGCGATAAGCGCGATCTGCTGGCGACCCTGAAACATTACGTCGGCCACTCCTTCAGCGAAGGGGCGCGCAACCATGCGCCGGTCCATCTCGGTTTCAGCGAGCTTAACGATACCTTCCTGCTGCCGTTTGAGATGGCGGTGAAGCTGGCCAACGCCGGTTCGGTGATGCCAGCCTATCACGACATTGATAATCAGCCAGGACACAGCGACCATTTCCTGCTCACCACTGTGCTGCGTGAACAGTGGGGCTTCGACGGCATTATCGTGGCGGATTACGGCGGCGTCAGCCTGCTGCACCAGCACCACGGGATTTCTCACGATCCAGCGGAATCGGCGGCGCTGGCGTTTAATGCCGGGCTGGACGTGGAATTGCCGAAGGATGACTGCGCGCGTCATCTGGCGGAAGCGGTAGAGCGTGGGCTTATCTCAATGGCGAAAGTGGATGAGATTGTGGCGCGCGTGCTAAGTGAAAAATTCCGTCTCGGGCTGTTTGAAAAACCGTACGCCGACGAAGACGGTATCGATTTGCAGAATGAGGCGACCCGGCAGGTGGCGCGCGAGGTGGCAACAAAATCGATCACGCTGCTGGAAAATAACGGCATTTTGCCCCTCGGCGGAAAACCCCGTGTAGCGGTAGTGGGGCCGACGGCGGACGATCCGCTGGCGCTGCTGAGCGGCTACAGCTTCCCGGTTCATCTGATCATCAGCGATATGGTTGAAGAGACCTCGCAGGTGACTACCCCGCGCGCGGCGCTGGAACAGTACCTTGGCGCTTCACAGATACGTTACGCCAAAGGATGCCACATTATCGAAAAACGGATGGCGGGCGCGCCGGTGTTCCCGGGCGACAGCGGCGGTAAACTGATGCAGCAATCGCCGGTTTCACAACGCACGGATCTGATCCCCGACGCCGTGAGCGCGGCAAAAGAGAGTGACGTGGTGGTGGCCTGCGTGGGCGACCTCGCCGGGCTGTTCCAGAGCGGCACCGTGGGGGAAGGTTCGGATACCGATTCGCTGGATCTGCCAGGCGTGCAGCAACAGCTGCTGGAGGCGCTGGTGGCAACCGGTAAGCCGGTGATTGTCGTCATGACGGGTGGGCGGCCTTATAACCTTCAGGGGCTGGAAGAGAAGGTGGCCGCGCTGATGATGGCCTGGGCGCCGGGGCAGGAAGGGGGCTGGGCGATTGCCGATGTCTTAACCGGCCGCGCGGAGCCGCAGGGCAGGCTGGTAGTGAGCGTGCCGAAAAACGCCGGGGCGATGCCGTACTACTATAACCACAAGCTGAAAAGCGGCGGCACGCCGTTTGCGTTCCATTTCGGCGCACTTTACCCGTTCGGTTACGGTCTCGGCTGGACGCAGTTTCGCTGGGGCGCGGCCCGCCTGGCTGAAAGCCGCGTCCCGATCGACGGAGAGGTGGCGTTAAGCGTCGATATCACCAACACCGGCGAGCGCAGCGGCAGCGAAGTGGTGCAGGTGTACGTACGCGATAAGGTCGCCACGCAGGTGCGTCCGCTTCAGGAGCTGAAAGCGTTCCAGCGCGTGACGCTTTCACCGGGAGAAACCGCCACGCTGACCTTTACCCTGCCGGTGGAGATGTTTAATTTCACCCGCCGGGACGGGAAGCGGATTATCGAGCCAGGGGAATTTGAGCTACAGGTTGGCGCGTCCTCGGCGGATATTCGCGCGGTGGTGAACGTGCGGGTAACCGGGGAGACGCGGGTGCTGGCGGGGGAATGGCGGATGCTCAGCAGCTGTGACATTACACGGGCGTAAAAAGGATAAAAAAAAGCCCATCGTGGGAGATGGGCAAAGACTACACACAGCAATTCGTTGTTTCACTCAGGGGATTTCCATGCTTATAAATCAAGGTGTTGATTTATAACCGTGTCTTAATAGTAGGCATGCCAGGATTTTGAGTCGATCGGATTCGTCTCAATAGTTAAAGGGAGGTAAAGATTTCTTGAAGAGAATGACGGTTTTAGGCAGGAAAAGGCGGGTCTGACCAGTGCGCAGAGAATAAATAGTTTAGCAACGTTTAAGTATTGCTGTGGAGAGTGTAGGCCGGGTAAGCGTTAGCGCCACCCGGCATCCGTTCTTACTGCGCGTTCTTATCTTCCAGCTCTTCAAGTTCGCTTAAGATGACATCCGGATCGGTTCCCGGCGCTGGCACTTCATGCACCCAGGCGGAGAAGAGTCGCCAGGTCACCGCAAGCAGCACCGGACCGATGAACAGGCCAATCATGCCGAAGGCAATTAACCCTCCAATTACCCCGGACAGGATCAGAATCAGCGGCAGGTCAGCGCCCATGCGGATGAGGAGGGGACGGATCACGTTATCCATGGTGCCCACCACGCAACTCCAGACCAGCAGCACCGTGCCCCAGGTCGTATCCCCCGTCCAGTAAAGCCAGATAATGCAGGGAACCAGCACCAGCAGCGGACCGAGCTGCGCCAGACAGGTCATCAGCATGACGACGGTGAAAATGGTGGCATACGGTACGCCGGAAATCGCCAGCCCGATTCCGCCAAGCACCGCCTGCACCAGCGCCGTGACCACCACGCCGAGCGCCACCGCGCGGACGGCCTGGGCTGCCAGCAGCACGGCCGCATCGCCGCGTTTACCTGCCAGTCGGGTGGCGAAATGTCGTACCCCCAGCGCAACCTGCTCGCCGCGCCAGTACAGCAGGGCGCTGAAGACCAGCATCAACGTACAGTGCATCATGAAGCGACCAATGTGCGCAGCCTGCCCCACAAACCAGGTGGTGGTTGTGCCGATGTACGGGCGCACTTTAGCCATCAGGGCGCTACCGCCCATCTCCAGCAGGCTGTGCCAGCCGCTGTACAGTTTTGCGCCTACAACAGGAATGCTGTTCAGCCACGCGAGATCCGGCAGCGTCATATCACCGCTGGTGACCGCGCGAATAACCGGGCCGCTACTGTCAACCAGGCTGTTAACCAGCAGAGCAATGGGAATAATAAACAGCAGGAACAACAGCAGCGTCATCACCAGCACGGCCAGGCCGCGGCGACCAAACAGCAGTTTCTGCAAACGCAAGAGTAAAGGCCAGGTGGCGACGACGACGGTCGCGGCCCAGGCAAATCCGAGCACGAAAGGACGAACGATCCACAGACACGCAATAATCATAATGGCTAAGAACAGCACCGACAGCAGTATCTGCGCGACATCCCTGGGCTGACGAAGATTGACCATAAACGAAACTTTCCTTAAATGAACACCAGCAAGGCTGATGGGAATATAAACCGCATCTCTCTAATCATTAGTGATTTCAGCGATTTTTGACAGGCGGATTTTGCCCGTAATTCTACGAAGCACATAAGAAAAAAATGTGATAAAACTTTCCAGACACAACGCAAACGATTTCACACTATTCTCATTAGGGTCGACAGCAATGATCCCACAGATTTCTCAGGCACCGGGCGTCGTTCAGCTGGTGCTTAATTTTTTGCAGGCACTGGAGCAACAGGGTTTTACAGGTGATACCGCCACCGATTATGCCGACAGGCTGACGATGGCGACCGATAACAGTATTTACCAGCTTCTTCCCGATGCCGTCGTTTTCCCGCGCTCTACCGCCGATGTGGCGCTCATCGCCCGCCTGGCGTCGCAGGAGCGTTTCAGCTCCCTGGTATTTACCCCGCGCGGCGGCGGGACGGGCACCAACGGGCAGGCGCTGAACCAGGGCATTATCATTGATATGTCCCGCTATATGAACCGCATCATTGAGATCAACCCGGAAGAGGGGTGGGTGCGTGTGGAAGCGGGGGTGATCAAAGATCAGCTGAATCAGTTTTTGAAACCTTACGGCTATTTTTTTGCGCCGGAGCTTTCCACCAGTAATCGCGCGACCATTGGCGGGATGATTAACACCGATGCCTCGGGGCAGGGCTCGCTGGTCTACGGCAAAACCTCCGATCACGTTATGGGTGTGCGGGCGGTGCTGCTGGGGGGCGATATCCTCGATACCCAACCGATGCCGGTCGAGCTGGCCGAAACGCTGGCAAAAGAGAGCACCACCAGCGGACGGATTTATCGCACCGTGCTGGAGCGCTGCCGCGAAAATCGCGAACTGATCCTCAACAAATTCCCGAAGCTCAACCGCTTCCTGACGGGCTACGATCTGCGCCATGTCTTTAATGACGATCTGAGCCAGTTCGATCTTACCCGCGTACTGACCGGGTCAGAAGGGACGCTGGCCTTCATCACCGAGGCGCGTCTGGATATCACCCGGTTGCCAAAGGTGCGCCGTCTGGTGAACGTCAAATACAACTCCTTTGACTCCGCGCTGCGTAATGCACCGTTTATGGTGGAGGCGCGGGCGCTGTCGGTGGAAACCGTCGATTCAAAAGTTCTGAACCTGGCCCGGGAAGATATCGTCTGGCATTCGGTGAGCGAACTGATTACCGACGTGCCGGATAAAGAGATGCTCGGCCTGAACATCGTCGAGTTCGCCGGGGATGACGCAGAGCTGATTGAGAGCCAGGTAAGCACGCTCTGCCAGCGTCTGGACGAGCTGATTGCCCAGGGGGAAGGCGGCGTCATTGGCTGGCAGCTGTGTAACGATCTCTCCGGCATCGAGCGAATCTACGCGATGCGTAAAAAGGCGGTGGGGCTGCTCGGCAACGCGAAAGGGGCGGCGAAGCCGATTCCGTTTGCGGAAGATACCTGCGTGCCGCCGGAACATCTGGCGGATTATATCGTGGAGTTTCGCGCGCTGCTCGACAGCCATGGTCTGAGCTATGGCATGTTCGGGCACGTGGACGCGGGTGTGCTGCACGTGCGCCCGGCGCTGGACATGTGCGATCCGCAGCAGGAGATCCTGATGAAGGCGATCTCCGACGAGGTCGTGGCCCTCACGACCAAATACGGCGGTTTGTTATGGGGCGAGCACGGCAAAGGATTCCGCGCCGAGTACAGCCCGGCGTTTTTTGGCGAACAACTTTACGCCGAGCTGCGTAAGGTGAAAGCCGCGTTTGATCCTGATAACCGCCTTAACCCGGGAAAAATCTGCCCGCCGGAGGGCGTTGATGCGCCGATGTTGCAGGTGGACGCCGTCAAGCGCGGCACCTATGACCGACAAATTCCGATTGCGGTACGCGCTTCCTGGCGTGGCGCGATGGAGTGCAACGGCAACGGGCTGTGCTTCAACTTCGATGTGAAAAGCCCGATGTGTCCGTCGATGAAAATCACCAGCAACCGTATTCATTCCCCGAAAGGGCGTGCCACGCTGGTGCGCGAATGGCTGCGCCTGCTGGCCGATCGCGGCGTTGACCCGCTCAAGCTGGAACAGGAGCTGCCGGAAAAACGCGCCAGCCTGCGCGGGCTTATCGAACGCACCCGCAACAGCTGGCATGCGAACAAAGGCGAATACGATTTCTCGCATGAGGTAAAAGAGGCGATGTCCGGCTGCCTGGCGTGCAAGGCGTGTTCAACCCAGTGCCCGATTAAAATTGACGTACCGGAATTCCGTTCCCGCTTCCTCCAGCTGTACCACACGCGCTATCTGCGCCCGATGCGCGATCATCTGGTGGCGACGGTGGAGAGTTACGCGCCGCTGATGGCCCGTGCGCCAAAAACCTTTAACTTCTTTATCAACCAGCCGCTGGTGCGCAAACTGTCTGAAAAACATATCGGCATGGTGGATCTGCCGCTGCTGTCGGTGCCATCGCTCCAGCGTCGGCTGGTGGGGCATCGCTCGGCGAACATGACTCTGGAACAACTGGAAGCATTAAGCCCTGAGCAGAAAGCGAAGGTGGTGCTGGTGGTGCAGGATCCGTTTACCAGCTATTACGATGCGCAGGTGGTGGCCGATTTTGTCCGACTGGCCGAGAAAATCGGCTACCAGCCGGTGGTGCTGCCGTTCTCGCCGAACGGCAAGGCGCAGCACATTAAAGGCTTCCTCACCCGCTTTGCGAAAACCGCGCAGAAAACTTCAGATTTCCTGAATCGCGTGGCGCAGCTCGGCATACCGATGGTGGGCGTCGATCCGGCGCTGGTGCTCTGTTACCGGGATGAATATAAGCAGACACTCGGCGATAAGCGCGGTGAGTTTCAGGTCTTACTGGTGCACGAGTGGTTGCCTGCGGTGCTGACGCAAACGCCTTCTCAGGAGGTCAGCGGAGAAGCCTGGTATCTGTTTGGGCACTGCACCGAAGTGACGGCGCTGCCGACGGCGCCTGCCCAGTGGGCTTCTATCTTTGCCCGGTTTGGCGCGAAGCTGGAAAGCGTCAATGTGGGCTGCTGCGGCATGGCCGGAACCTACGGCCATGAAGTCAAAAACCACGCTCATTCGCTCGGCATTTATGAGCTGTCGTGGCATCAGGCGATGCAGCGCCTGCCACGCAACCGCTGCCTGGCGACGGGCTACTCCTGTCGCAGCCAGGTGAAACGGGTGGAAGGTAACGGCGTCCGCCATCCATTGCAGGCTTTACTGGAGATTATAGGATGATCTGGAAACGTGCGGTCACGCTGGAGGCCTTAAATGCCATGGGCGCGGAGAACATGGTCGGTTTGCTGGATATCCAGTTCACGCGCATTGGCGACAACGAACTGGAAGCGACGATGCCGGTAGACAGACGTACTCATCAACCGTTTGGCCTGCTGCACGGCGGCGCGTCCGTCGTGCTGGCCGAAACGCTGGGGTCGGTGGCGGGCTACCTGTGTACGGAAGGAGAGCAGAAGGTGGTGGGGCTGGAGGTCAATGCCAACCACATCCGCTCCGTTCGCAGCGGGCGCGTGCGCGGCGTCTGCCGGGCGCTGCATGCCGGAAGCCGTCATCAGGTGTGGCAGATTGATATCCTGGACGAGCAGGATCGCCTGTGTTGTTCATCCAGGCTGACGACGGCCGTTGTGTAAAGTTTCCGGATGTCTTGCTTTTGGTCAAAAATTAGCCGCTCGATTGTGATATACTGGTCACGTTTTGAACATAAGCGAGGACATCATGGATACTGAAATAACCCCAACACAGCTGGCAATTGAATATTTACGTCGCGATAAAAGCAATCTGTCTCCCGCCCAGTACCTGAAAAAGCTGAAACAGCTTGAGCTGGAATTTACGGATTTGCTGGCGCTCTCTTCAAACGAACTGAAAGAAGAGATCTACTTTGCCTGGCGGTTGGGCGTTCACGTCCATTAAGCAGTGAAGAAAAGGCCGCAAGCGCGGCCTTTTTTGTGTCTGACAGTCAGTATCTGGCAGGCAGTTTGTTAATTTTAATCAGCCGGCCTTCTTCCATTTCGATGAACCCGCCCGTTTTCAGATCAGCCAGAATACGCATTACGCCGCTGCGGGAAAGCTGGGTTTTATCCCTGATATACCTTTCCGCCGTCACGCTGCGTCGGTAGCTGTCATCTTCCTGCATCAGCAGCACGAGCTGCTGGCGAATCATCTCGTACGCGGTTGGCGCGCCTTTCGGCATGACGTTGTGATAAAGGCGGTTATAGATAAACATCAGATGATTAGAAAGCAGCCCCCAGAGCGCCTTCTCTTTGATAATTTCAGCCACCCGATCGGTCGTGAGCACACCAATCAGGCAAGGCGTTACCGTTCGAAGGTAGTCGGTAAAATAGATGTCCGTCAGGTTAGCGAGACCAAACAGGGCGGGACTGCGCGCCGTCGAAAGCATCATGTCGTCGCTTCTTCTGTATATGGCGACCGTGCCGTCAAGAATTAAATAACACATGCTCTGCCCGTTAACCTGGAGATCAAGTTGCTCGCCGGGATCGGTTCTATGCGTGGCGCAGTGCGGCTGTAAATGAGAAATCAGTTCCTGAGCATAGGGAGAGCCGCGATGCGATGGTTTATCAGAAGACATAGCGTTAACCTGGAAAAAGACTGTACTCTCTATAGTGTCGCTCTTCTTTTCCACCTTCTCCAGAGATAAATACAGCCTCAATACTTACGGGGTAAGTGATGGATCTCCACTAGCACGCCACGCTCCATGGTGATGTATTTTCCCGTCCGCAACTCCGCGAGGATCCGCATAATGCCGCTGCGTGAAAGATAGGTGCGGCTTTTGATATAGGCTGCGGCGGTAATGTTTTGTCTTATGGCTTCCGGCTCCTGCATCAACTCGACCAGCTGAAAGCGAATAATGTCATAAGCCGACATTTGCGATATCTGGGCGCAATGTTCGTAGACGCGCGATGCGGTATAGATCAGCAGGTTTGAGAAGTGCTCCCATAAATTCTGTTGTGCGACAATACGATTAAAACACGCCAGCGAAACGCTGGCCACCTCTGAGGTTTCCAGCGCTCTGACGTACAGGTGTTCAGAAGAAAACTGGCTGCTCACGCCGAGTATAAATGGCGCGGATTCAGAATTCAGGACGATACCGTCCCCGCGACGGTGCAACGCCACGCTGCCATGTAACAGTAAAAAGCACTGACGACTATCGCCGGAGTAATAATGGATAATTTCCCCTCTGGCAATAATGCCTCTCTCCGCATGCGGCAAAACATTATCGATTATTTTTTCAATGTGCTTAAAAGGCTTAGCGCCGAGCACCGTTGACTTATCAATTTCTGACACAGGCGCGAATCGGGTATTCATTTGAGACCTCACTGACTGACGCGATCATTTTTTGATCGGCATAAAGAATTATCTTAAAAAACAGCAGGTCAGGGAATGTTTGCAGCGAGTCTAATTATAGACTTATCTGTTTTTAGGTGTTAATTAATTGAAATTGCGAACTTTTTTATTCAGGTCTAAAAGTAGACTGCGGCCATTATTCTTAAGGTATTTCCGAGTGAATATGTTTTGTATTTGTTAAAAGGGGGTCTACAGCTAGACCTCAAAATTGATTGTATGCCGAAAAAGAGTTGTATAAATTTTGACTCGTCGGAAGGGGTTTTATTTCTGCAACTGAATGTCGGTAATAAATAGAGTAATACGGGATATAAAATTATGAATAAAAAATTGATGATGGCAATGGTAGCAGCAGGTTCTGTACTCACCATGACCAATGCATTCGCAGCGGCCGGTACCGTTAATTTTAACGGAAATATTCTGGATTCTGCCTGCGACGTTGATGTGGCATCCCAGAATCAGGTGGTGGTATTGGGCGATTATTATAAAACGGAATTCCCGACAACCGGGGCGAGAACGGCTGCGACGCAGTTCAATATTATTTTGAAAAACTGTCCGGTAACGGTCACCAATGCAAAAGTCCGTTTTGACGGCACACCGGATTTAACCAACGCCAGCCTGCTGGCGATTGATACGTCCGTGGCGGGGGCGGCCACCGGGGTGGCGATTAACCTGATGACGGCAGATAAAGCCGATCTGCCGCTGCACGGCAGCAACAGCTATATCTACCCGCTCAGCAGTACGGCTGATAATACGCTGAACTTCTACGCGCAGTATATCTCCACCGCGGCATCCGTTACCGCGGGCCCGGCTAACTCGGTCGCAAACTTCTCTGTGGTGTACAACTAAGTCAATGGCAGTAATTAGCGGGGGGCCGCCCGGCCCCTTGTTTTATGAGGTAAAAAAATGCGTTTTATCACGACAACGGGCCTGGCTATGGCGCTGTTACCGCTGACGTTAACATCCGCCAGTGCAGGCGTAATTATTGGCGGCACCCGTGTTATTTTTGATGGGGCTAAAAAAGAGGCGTCAATAAATGTTTCGAATCCTGATAGCGTTCCTTATTTAATCCAGTCGTGGATAGATGTTCAGGATGAACAATCGGGTAAAGCGCCTTTTATTATTACTCCTCCGCTGTATCGGCTGGACGGTGGGCAAAAAAACCTTGAGCGTATAGTCATAACAGGCTCGCTATCTCAGGGGCAGGAGAGTTTATTCTGGCTGAACATCAAAGCGATTCCGTCAGCCTCAAAGCAGATGAACTCGCTGCAAATTGCCGTCAAAACGCGCATCAAATTAATTTACCGGCCAGAGACGCTTCGTGCGTCTACCCCTGAGGAGCAGGCCAATAAATTAACCTGGCGTCGTGCGGGAAATACCCTTCAGGTTAATAACCCTACGCCGTACGTTATCAATTTCAATGAAATTACGTTGGGTAATAAGAAACTTGACGATGTCACGTACGTGATGCCTTCAGGCTCAGCCCGTTTTCCGTTACCGAATGGAAGCACTGGCAATACGCTGACGTTTAAAGTCATTAACGATTATGGCAGCCCTGGCGAATTACACAGGGCCAGTTTGTGATCCTTCTGCGTTAATCAGGTGCTCGTCATGACAACGGCATTGAATACAATGCAGCCTGCGCGTCTGGCAATATTTATTGCTCTCGCGCTTGCTGGTGTCTCTCCCACGCTGCATGCCAGTGAGACGTTTAATACGGAACTGGTAGAGCTGGATAATCCCGGAATGGGAAAAGCAGATTTATCTGCCTTTGAATCCGGCTCACAGGCGCCCGGGACATACCACGTTGATATTATTCTTGACGATCGGCTGCTGGAAACGCGGGATATTCGTTTTATGGCAGTGAAGGATGCTAACGGCAGTGAAACGTTGCAGCCGTGCCTGAGTATCGGGCAGTTAAAAGCGTGGGGCGTGAAAACGGCGCTTTTCCCGCAGCTCGCCGCCGGGGAAGGTAAATGCGCCGATCTCAGTGCGATTCCACAGGCCAGCGCGGATTTCCAGTTTGGCGCCCAGCGCCTGGCGATCAGCATCCCACAGGCGGCCATAGACCTGCCAGCGAGAGGTTACGTTCCGCCGGATATGTGGGATGAAGGCATTACCGCGGCCATGCTCAACTACAGCCTGAGCGGGGCGAACAGCCGGGCAAGAAGCGGGGCAGGCACCCGCAGCGACAGCCAGTATGCAAACCTGCGGCCGGGGATCAACGTTGGCCCCTGGCGGTTACGCAACTATACCACCTGGTCCCGCGATGCGTCCGGCCAGGATAAGTGGGACAACGTCTACACCTTGATGCAGCGCGCGATCATTCCCCTGCAAGCCCAGTTTACGCTCGGGGACAGTTCCGCGCCTGCCGATGTCTTTGACAGCATGCCGTTTCGCGGCGTCCAGCTGGCGTCCGACGACGATATGCTGCCGGATTCCCTGAAAGGCTATGCGCCGGTGGTGCGCGGTATTGCGCGAACTAACGCGCAGGTCGTGGTGCGTCAGAATGGCTATCAAATCTACCAAAGCTATGTGGCGCCGGGCGCGTTTGAGATCGCGGACATGTATCCCACCGGCGGCGCGGGCGATCTTGATGTCACGATCGTCGAAGCCGATGGCAGTGAGCAACATTTCACCCTGCCGTACGCTTCGCTGCCGGTCCTGCAACGGGAGGGACGCCTGAAATATGCCCTTACCGCCGGGCAGTATCGCTCGTATAACCGTAGCGTGGAGAAAACCCCCTTCGGGCAACTGACCGGAATTTACGGCCTCCCGCACGGCATCACGCTTTATGGCGGCGTTCAGGGGGCAGATAAGTACCAGTCAGCGGCTCTGGGGGTGGGCAAGAACATGGGCGATCTCGGGGCTGTATCCGCAGACGTCACTCAGGGCTGGTCAACGCCGGAACATACCGCGAAAACAAGCGGTCAGTCGTGGCGGGCCCGATACAGCAAGAATTTTATCACTACCGGGACGAACTTTTCGATTGCCGGGTATCGCTACTCGACCCGCGGCTATTACGGGATGCAGGACGTCCTCGATTCGTACGGCGACAGCAGCGCGCTTCAGGACAGGCGGCGTAACCGTGCCGAGCTGACGATGAGCCAGACGCTGGGGGACAACCTGGGCGCGCTTACCCTCAGTGCGGCGCGGGAAGATTACTGGAATGACGGTAAGTCGATGGCTTCGTGGAGCGTCGGTTATAGCAACTACTGGCACAACATCAGCTATGGCCTGACATGGACCTACAGCAAAAATGTCCGCTCAGCGTCAGAGACCCGCGACAGCCAAAAAAACGCTGACCACGACCAGCTTCTGGCGTTCAACGTCAGCATTCCG
The DNA here is from genome assembly GCF_048283985.1 of Enterobacter cloacae complex sp. 6730903. Classification (NCBI taxonomy): domain Bacteria; kingdom Pseudomonadati; phylum Pseudomonadota; class Gammaproteobacteria; order Enterobacterales; family Enterobacteriaceae; genus Enterobacter; species Enterobacter cloacae complex sp. 6730903. Next base: position 93,412 of record NZ_JBLVXX010000016.1, read on the forward strand.
CTGGATAAATTTTTGCCGCAGACATGGGCTAACTATGGCATGAACGCCAGCAGCAATAACGGGACGACGCATAACGTCGGCCTGAACGGAGTGGCGCTCGAAAACCGTTCCCTGAGCTGGAACGTACAGCAGGGATACGGCACAGAGGGCGTGGGGAATACCGGCAACGTGAACGTGGACTATAAAGGCGCCTGTGGCGAAGTCACGGCAGGTTATGGTTATGACAAAAACAGTGAACGCCTGAATTACGGGCTGCAAGGCGGCATTCTCGCCCATGCTGATGGCATCACGCTTTCCCAGCCGCTGGGGGAGACCAGTGTCTTAATCAAAGCCCCTGGCGCCCACGATGTGGATATCCGCAATCAGCCCGGTGTACGGACCGATTTTCGCGGATATACGGTCGTGAGCAACCTTTCTGTCTACCGGAAAAACGATCTCACCCTCGACCCGGAAAATATGCCGGACGATGTCGAGCTGGAGATCAACACCCGCACGGTGACGCCGACGCGGGGAGCGGTGGTGAGAGCCGATTATCTGCCGAAGTCAGGACGCCGGGTGCTGATGACCCTGACCGACAACGACCGCGCCGTTCCGTTTGGGGCGGTGGTCACCCTTGTGGGTGATGACAGCGGCAGTTTTATTGTCGGCGATCGCGGTCAGGTCTATTTAACCGGGATGCGCGAGCAGGGAACGTTAGTCGCCACATGGGGAAGTCAGGCCAGCCAGCAATGCCGCGCTGTTTTCACGCTGCCGAATCACTCAACGTACGGTGGGATCGCTGATATGCGCGCCACCTGCCGTCAGGAACGCTAACATGAAATGTCTTAAGACGATGCTGCTGCTCTGTTTGCTCGCGGCGGCAAATATGGCTCGGGCCGGTACCTGCACCACCATCACCCCGCAGCTTTCCACCCTGTCCGTGGGGACGATCAACGTGCAGCGCGATGCGTCTGTCGGCACGGTGGTATTTTCCGGCGCGGCGTCAGCCACAGGCTCCTATCTTACCGGGTGTACGAATCCGCTGATGCTGGGATTCAGCATGCGCTACAACGGCGCTACGTTGAGCAGCTACGGCAACCATGTTTACAACACGAACGTCAGCGGGATAGGGATACGCTTTTCTTCCAACGGCTATTTTGAAAACCCGAGCAATACGTTCTCGTACAATGCGCAGACCTCCTATGTGGACTGGTACGGCGGGAGGATTGAGCTGGTGGTGACGGGGCCGGTCTCATCGGGGGCATTAACGCCGGGTGTGATTGGCGTCGTAACGCTTCAGGGAAGCGACGGCCTCTACCGTGACGGTCTGACCACGCAGCTCACCTCCGGCACCATCAATGCTCTGGCGTGCACGGTAAATACGGCCCAGCTGACGTTTCCGATAGGGGATATTCCCGCTTCGGCGTTCGGCTCCACAGTGGGCACCACGCCAGCGGGAGCACAGAACACGCAAAACCTGGGTCTGACCTGTGCCGCCGGAACCAATATTACGGTCTCGCTCAGTGGAATACAGAATCCGGACAGCGCCAATACCAGCGTGATGGCCTTAACCGGGCAGGGAAATGCCGGCACTGCGAAAGGGGTAGGGGTGCAGCTTATCTATAACGGTGCACCGCTGGTGATGAACAGCCGACTGTTTTTGCGGCAGTCTGCCGGGGGGCAAGAGACATTGCCACTAACGGCCCGATATTACCAGACGTTAACCCGCGTGGAGTCAGGTTCAGCGAATGCCTCCGCCACCCTTAATGTGACCTACCAGTAGCAGGTAAGAAGATGAAAATAAGATGCTGGACACTGCTTTTACTTGCCTTACTCAGCGGGAAGGTATGCTCCGCTGATAGCGTCAACATCGGTGTGACGGGAAATATCGTGGCGTCGCCGTGCATATTTAATGGCGGCAGTAACAGCCTCGATGTCAACCTGGGCAATATTCAGGCAACCAATATGGCGACGCCGGGCTCAACATCGGATCCGGTGCCTTTCAGTCTGCTGTTTACCCAGTGCCCAACGGGAACGCAGAGTGTGACCGTCGCTTTCACCGGCAGCCCCGATCCCGAGGCGGGCGCGGACTATTTTATGAACAGCGGTTCGGCCACGCATGTGGCGATAGCCATGCGCGATGCCCAAACCGGTGCGCTTAAAGGAACAGGCTCCAGCATGACCCAGACCATTGCCGCGGACAGAACCGCGACATTGGCTATGCTGGCCTCGGTAACATCCATGACGGGCGGCGCCACGCCGGGAAGCATCAGTGCGGTTGTTATGATGACGATGCAGTACAACTGAATGCCGGTGATAAGCCTTTTTTAAAGACGTTGGTGTGAACTATGTTAAATATTCTGATTCAGGAAACGGATCTGTTTTTTCAGGCTGGGCTACAGAGCTTTTTCGACGATTTTTTTAAGCATAACTTTCATCGCTCCATTACATTTCACCTGGCGCTGACCAATGAAAACGTCAGCCAGGCCGATATTATTGTTCTTTCATTATGTCAGGGGGAAACGCTGACCTGTTTTCCGGAGTTACTGGCCAGGCAAAAAGGCATTGTGATAGGTCTCGTTGACGATGAGCAGCGCTTTTCGGCGCTGCCTTCCTGCTTTCAGGACATCATTTTTCTCCCGCGCCGGGCGTCGCTTGATCGTATAAGCGGCGTTCTGTTTATTGCGTGGTTCGCAACGCAATTACCGGGTTACACCTGGAATAAAAAGACCTGTTTCGACTGCCAGCATAAAGGTTTATCCCGGCAACAGATTCGTATTATGGTCAATTTTTACCGGGGGCTGTCGGTGGTGCAGACCGCAAACGCGTTGCAGATGAGCGAAAAAACGGTCTTTACCCATAAATATATGATGATGCAGAAATTTAATCTGCGAAGCGATTACGAGCTGATCGTACTGTTGAGAAGGCTGATGGAGAAAAAAAGCCGACCGAACCTGCTTCGCGATTACCTGGAAAATAATTATGCACAACAAATAGCCTGAAACGGCAGCGGATAGCGGGCCGGGCAGCGATAGCCACCCGGCAATGCAGTTAAACGTTAACCGCAGCGATCAACCGCGTCTTCATGGTCTGGTATGAGGAAGCCGCAAAATCCTCCGCCCGGCGCTGGTCCTCGATCGCCTCCAGCTGCACGGCGCAATACTTCGTTTCCGGCGTTCTGGAGATCGGGTCGAGATTATCCTGCGTCAGCTCATTACAGGCGCCAATCCACCACTGGTAGGTCATATAGATTGCTCCCGCATTGATGCGCTCGCTGATGCTGGCGCGGGTGATCACTTTACCCCGGCGTGAACGCACCCAGACCAGCTGGCCCTCGGCAATCCCCCGTTCATCCGCGTCCGCCGGGTTGATCTGCACCCGGCCCGGCTCGTCGGCCAGGCTTTGCAGCGCCGCGCAGTTCCCGGTCATTGAGCGACATGAGTAGTGACCCACTTCGCGCACCGTGCACAGTACCAGCGGGTAATCCGCATCCGGTATCTCCGCCGGGGCGCGCCAGGGGGCGGCAAATAGCTGGCCTTTGCCAGTGGGGGTGTCGAACTGATTATCCTTGTACAGGTAGGGCGTGCCGGGATGATCGAGGGTTGGGCAGGGCCACTGCACATGGCCCATCTCGCCCATTTTTTCGTAGGTCACGCCGTAGAAGAGGGGGCACAGCTCGCGCATTTCGTCCCAGATCTGCTGGTTATCCTCGTAATGCATGGGATAGCCCATCTCCGTGGCCAGCAGGCTGATGATCTCCCAGTCGCGCTTCACGTTGCCGCTGGCCTCAATGGCTTTGCCGAAACGCTGGAAGCCGCGATCGGCACAGGTGAACACGCCGGCGTGTTCTCCCCATGAGGTGGCTGGGAGCAGCACGTCAGCCACCTCTGCCGTTTTGGTCATAAAGATGTCCTGAACCACCACAAAATCGAGCGCCTCAACGCCGCGGCGGACCAGACCCAGATCGGCTTCTGTCTGAAGCGGATCTTCCCCCATGATGTAATATGCTTTGATCTTACCTTCCAGCGCGAGATGCGGCACTTCGGTGATACGCGTTCCGACGCGATCGTCCATCCGGTTGACATTGATTTTCCACGCATCGGCAAATTTCAGTCTGACCGCCGGATCAGTGACGTCCTGGTAGCCGGGGAACATATTGGGCAGAACGCCCATATCGCAGGCACCCTGAACGTTATTTTGCCCGCGAACCGGACCCACGCCGACGGCAGGGCGGCCCAGATTGCCGGTCAGCAGCGCCAGGCTGGAGAGACCTTTCACCACATCGACCGCCTGACCAAACTGCGTGACGCCCATTCCCCACATCACCGTCGCTGAAGGCGCCGCCGCGAACATGCGCATTGCCTGACGAACATCCCGCGCGGGGATCCCCGTCAGATGTTCAACCTGCTCGGGGGCGTAATCTTTTACCGTCAGCCGGTACGCCTCAAGCCCTTCGGTAAAGCGGGCAACGTAGTTTTTGTCGTACAGTTCCTCTTCCAGCAGGACATAGCCAAAGGCATTGACCAGCGCCATGTTACTGCCATTTTTTAACTGAAGATGAAGATCGGCAATGCGTGCCGTTTCAATATGACGCGGATCGCAGACGATGATTTTAGCGCCATTTTCACGGGCTTTAAGCACCCGTCGGGCGACGATGGGGTGAGAGTCGGCGCAGTTATAGCCGAATACCAGCAGGCATTTTGAGTTTTCAATATCGTTAATGGAATTGCTCATGGCGCCGTTGCCGAGGGTCTCCTGTAAACCGGCAACGGACGGACCGTGACAGACGCGGGCGCAGCAGTCGACGTTGTTAGTATTCAGCACCGCACGGGCAAATTTTTGCATCACGTAGTTGGTCTCATTGCCCGTTCCCCGCGAGGAACCCGTGGTCATAATGGAGCGAGGGCCGTACTGTTCTTTGATGCTTTTAAGCCTGTGAGCGGTATAGCGAATGGCTTCTTCCCAGGTCACAGGGGTAAAGGCCTCGCCTTTGCTGTAGCGGATCATGGGCTGCGTCAGGCGGGGGGTAAGCAGCCGTGTATCATTAAGAAAGTCCCAGCCGTAGTACCCTTTCAGGCAAAGCGTGCCCTGATTGGTTACGCCATCAGCGGCTTCGGCACGGATAATCCGGTTATTTTCAACGACGAGGTTTAGTTTGCAGCCTGCACCGCAGTAGGGGCAGACGCTGGCGATTTTTTTCATCAATAACAGACCTGTTAAGAAATGAAGCACTGTTTACTGGAAAGCCCAGTCCCTTAGTGGACTAAGCAGGATCCATGCCACATTCAGGGTGCTTGATTAACAGGGTGTTAGGCAAAAGAGGGCGTGTCATCGTCAGTCTGTTCGTCAGAAGTGACGATGACACGCTATCCGCAGGGATGGGAAGAGAGAGGCGTTAAAGATCGTCCATGGTGTAACCGACGACAATTTCCAGCGTCTTGCGGATCACATCCGCCTTAACGACATCGTCGGTGGATTCCAGCGTCTGGATCAGCCAGAGAATGATCGCTTTGTTGGTCAGATGACCTTCGGAAGCAAGAACACAACGAACCGCAGTCGAAAAAATGGCAGACTCTTCAGCAAAGCGATCGCCTGCGTGACGGAAATACTCCGACAACGCGCTATCTAAAAAGGCGGAGTGGTATTCGGGTTGAAGCTGAATATTTTGTCTCATTTGTTCTCACCGTAGCTGTAAAGTTGTAGTCAATGTATCTTTTTGGGATCGGACGGTTTTCCATTTCCAAATAACGGCACTACATTGTCTCGGTTATTTTTGAGAGATCCCTCTCTCGATATTCGTCCTTGTGCGGTTCTGCGACCTTTAAAAGCGACCGTGCCAGAGCTGATTTCAGCTATCACTCGCGCTAATGTCTCCCGCCGCTGGGGATCCTTTTCATATGCTTGCATGTTACGCAGACGCTGAATCAATCCCTCGGTCGTCACGGGACCGCGCTCCTTCAAAAGTGAAAGAGCGGCTTCTCCAATAAGCTGGTCGATCAGTCTGTCCGCATCACTGCTCTTCATAACATTAACGTTCGAAGAGCAGGCCAAGAAGCATGTGATAATGATGTTCCTCTTCCGGGCCATTGGCCTTTTCAAGGCGACTTAATAGTTTTGTGCAGAGCGATTTGCGATTCAGATTCCGCCCGTCGCTAAGGATTTCAACAACAACCTGACCCAATGTTTCCTGTTGAGTAGGAAGCGCGGCTTTTTCGAAGTACTGCGCAATTGCTGTTGCTGAGTCTGCGAAGTGTCCGTTCTGCTGCATGTTTCGCTCCTGTAAATTTTCGTAATCAGTAACGTTACATTTAAGGTATACCTGTCTCTTATACACATCTGACGCTGCCGACGACTAACCTCGGGTGTAGATCTCGGT
>NZ_JBLVXX010000168.1:0-407 GCF_048283985.1 Enterobacter cloacae complex sp. 6730903
ATGTCTCGTGGGCTCGGAGATGTGTATAAGAGACAGTTAAATATGATTTTGATATTGACAACATCTCATCAATGTTTAAGGTTTTTTTCCTCAAGAACAAACCAGAAAGGATGAAGGTATATGAGAATATATAGCCTGATTGATTCTCAAACATTAATGACTAAGGGATTTGCTTCTGAAGTAATGCGGTCACCTGAGCCTCCAAAAAGATGGGATATAGCTAAGAAAAAAGGCGGTGTGAGAACAATATACCACCCATCATCTAAAGTAAAACTAATTCAATATTGGTTAATGAATAATATTTTTTCTAAACTGCCAATGCATAATGCTGCATATGCATTTGTTAAAAACCGTTCAATAAAAAGCAACGCCTTATTGCATGCTGAATCAAAAAATAAATATTATGT
>NZ_JBLVXX010000169.1:0-425 GCF_048283985.1 Enterobacter cloacae complex sp. 6730903
TGCTGACTTCACACAGGCTTCGGCAACTCAGATCAATTCGCTGAAGGTCACCGTTAATGGCCAGCAGGCCGCTATTGTCCAGAATGCTCAGGTATCAGCTGACATCAACAATAACCTGAATGCGATGTACAGCATTAAGGTGGCTATTGATGCCAACGGTCGTCAGTATGCTGCAGGCATGGGTATTGGTGTTCAGAATACTCCATCCGGCATGCAGTCGCAGGTGTTGTTCCTGGCAGACCGATTTGCCGTCATGAACCAGGCAGGAGGTAATGTTACGCTTCCGTTCGTTATCCAGAACGGGCAGGTGTTTATCCGGGAAACCCTCATTCAGGACGGCACCATCGGCAACGCCAAGATTGGCAACTACATCCAGTCCAATAACTATGTCGCTGGCTCAGTCGGATGGAGGCTGGATAAGGGAG
>NZ_JBLVXX010000170.1:0-414 GCF_048283985.1 Enterobacter cloacae complex sp. 6730903
GTTGATACAGTCCCTGCAGACCTGATCGGTGCGATCACGATTCCTGAAGACCTAAATGGCGACGGTATCTTGAATGCAGACGAGCTAGGCACAGACGGCAGCTTCAATGCACAAGTGGCGTTGGGACCAGATGCGCTTGACGGCACAGTGGTGAATGTCAATGGTGTGAACTACACCGTGACTGCGGCTGACCTTGCAAACGGCTATATCACAGCAGCGATTCCTGTGACAGGCGAAGGCCCTGTAGCGATCCATGCAGAAGCAGTGGATGCACAAGGTAACGTTGATGTTGCAGATGCAGACGTGACAGTAACAGTTGATACAGTCCCTGCAGACCTGATCGGTGCGATCACGATTCCTGAAGACCTAAATGGCGACGGTATCTTGAATGCAGACGAGCTAGGCACAGACGGC
>NZ_JBLVXX010000171.1:0-404 GCF_048283985.1 Enterobacter cloacae complex sp. 6730903
GTAAAGCACTGAGTGACATTGCTAAAAACCAGAAAACCGATGAAATAGAATCGATTGAACAGTTAAAAGATTTTGCCTCACAAATTCAGCAGCAAATCGCTAAATTTGAAAAAGCTTTACTTCTTTTGAGTTCACCGGATGGTATAGCTCTAAGTAGTTCAGAAGATATTCACATCTCGGCAGATGCACAAATTAATCAGATTGCTGGAGACAGCATTAATAAAAGTACTCAAAAGAATGTGATTGCCCATGCCCAAAATAGGCTCAGCCTTTTTGCTGCTCAGAGCGGGCTAAAAGCAGTAGCTGCGCAAGGTAAGGTAGAAATACAAGCCCAGTCTGATGCTTTAGATGTGCTTGCTAATAAAGGTATTACGATTTCTTCGACAGAAGACTGCATTGAAATT
>NZ_JBLVXX010000172.1:0-403 GCF_048283985.1 Enterobacter cloacae complex sp. 6730903
GGCCAAGAAAGGTTCTAACAATGACATTACCAGCCTTTCCGGGCTGACTACAGCGCTAAGTATTTCACAGGGAGGGACTGGTGATAAGACTGCCGCTGGCGCTCGCACAAACCTCGGTTTGGGAAATGTGGCAACTAAAAATACTGGTGAAGGGGATAATGATGCCCTGGCTACAGGGTCATTTGGTGTGGGGTCTAAAAACCTTCCGGTAATTTCTGATCTCTGGGACAAAAGCCAGGGAACCCGCTTTTGCAATGTTAATCCCGCGACCTCTGGCGGTCCTGGAATGTATGGTTCTGGCATTCGGTTATCAGACCGTAATATTGGGAGTGGAAGCACTCCGGTAGCGCAACAATCATTTGCTGCGCTGATTCTTAGCGGGAAAATTATTCAGTTCATGAGT
>NZ_JBLVXX010000173.1:0-399 GCF_048283985.1 Enterobacter cloacae complex sp. 6730903
AAACCAACATTGTTGATATTGCCGGCGCATGGGTAGAAGTCTTTCGACCAGGTGTAGATTTTGTTTCAGGTGAGCCATATTTTTCGCTTGGTACCGAAATTACCACGCCGCCACTAACGGTTCAGCATCAAACTTCTGTTAATGGCCAAGTTCTCCGTCCAGCAGATACACAGTCTTTAGAAGGTACGAACTACCTTCATTTTGCATATCCAAACGAGATCCTTCGGGCATCTGCAAACAATACGGATTTAACCACTAAGTTTGTAAGTAATGACCGCGTAGAAATCACCAATGCCTCATTCACGTTTAACGGCCAGACTTATGATTTAAACGGCACTTACAGCGTTCTATCGGTAGCAGATGATCGAATGACGTTATCACATCCGGCGGCCGTTAATG
>NZ_JBLVXX010000174.1:0-392 GCF_048283985.1 Enterobacter cloacae complex sp. 6730903
TACAAATAACCTCTCTTGGTTTATTTTCACGTAGGACGTACAATAGTTACTCCTATGTACTTGCTCGTACAAATTGGATTCAAAGCCCTAATGACTGCAATCACTAGGGCTTTACTTATTTAGAAGCATTAAAAGCCTTAACTTCAGAAGCAATAATTCCTAACTTTTCATTCCCATCAAGTAACATTTCACTAACGAATTTCTTGGCAATATCTTTACCGTTTTCCTTATCAGCAATAATTTGCTCTAAGGCATCAGCGGTACGTTCAAGAATAGGTAAATATTCTTGAAGCATTTCCATAATCAATTTTGTTTTTGGTGCTTTAGTCAAAACAGACAATCTCTCTAAACCATAATCGACATCATCAGTAACAGTTAATGCAATACCTTCT
>NZ_JBLVXX010000175.1:0-370 GCF_048283985.1 Enterobacter cloacae complex sp. 6730903
TTTAAAACCTATGCCGTTGCTTTCAAAGGAAGAAAGCAACTTCATTGGTCAAAGGGTTTAAAGAAATTATTTGAATGTCCGGTTAAGGATGACGAGGAAATTGCAAATACAAATACTGAAGAAGATCCGACTGAAGTTGTTCATGCTCTTTTTCTTAGTCCTCAAGATTTTTGGGCAATCTGTTATCACAAAAAACGTGCCGAGTTTCTTGAACTCGTTGAATCCGATTTTGCTAAAAATGGGATTCAGACCGATCTAAAATCCGTAAGGGATTTTTTGATCAGGCTTAAAAACGCAAGGCGTTTTTCAGGGGGTCAAGGGGGAAATCTCCCCCTCTGCGAGCGGACAATTTGAAAACGTAGTTTTAAAA
>NZ_JBLVXX010000176.1:0-370 GCF_048283985.1 Enterobacter cloacae complex sp. 6730903
AATGTAAGGTATGAATTAAAGCTGATGCATGCTCAAGTTCACCATTTAAGCCCACCACTGCACTTTTACCTAAAGCTTCAACAGCCTCTCCCGAACCGACTTCATCAAGAATAAGCTTGGTTAAATGCTCGCTTAAGATTGGCGCAATACGACGAATTTCCGGTGTTAGGTTTTCTACATAACCTTGCCCTGCCCACGGATTTTTAATTACCGCTGCTGCTGCCACCATTTTTAAAGGCTTGGCTGCTTCTTTGCCGCCATCTACATAAGTGGTTTCTACATGAAGTACAGTTTTACGTATGAGTTCCATTGCTCTTCCTTGCAAGTAAATTATCTTGTCATTCGTATTATGGTATACCATAATACATAC
>NZ_JBLVXX010000177.1:0-366 GCF_048283985.1 Enterobacter cloacae complex sp. 6730903
TTAGTGTATCGAAAACCAACCTTGATACCTTCAAGTTTTTTATCGTCGGTGTAGATAATCGGGTAATCATATTCAGCCTTAAAAGCTGCTCTAAAATCTTCCAAATATTTATCCTGGTCTACGCCTGGAGGTAATGCATTTTTTCCTACAGTAATGACTATCATTTTTTAACTCGCTATACCTAATCTGATGTGTTCTTTTTCCAAAATATCTATGAGCAATTGCTCAGTCTCTCCAGTACCAAAACAGCCATTGTCATAGTCCCTTTCTAGGCATCTAAGGAAATCCCACCTCTTATGATTATGGCAAATCAAACTAAAAATAAAATCTTCAATGGTACGTAAAGTAAAAGCGTCTTTTTCTGTT